>CAYMFV010000012.1:0-21575 GCA_964389745.1 uncultured Planctomycetales bacterium
GAAAGGCCGCCGGCGCCGCCAGGCCCCGAGGCTCCGGCAGCGCCCACGCCCCCCCCCGCCGCACCGGAGCTGGCGGCGCTCCTGGCGGTGGCCCGGGAGACCCTGCCCGGCTTCGCCTGCACCGGACCGGAGCTCCTGGAAGGCTCGGGCGCTGCCGCCGCCGCCCGCCGGGAGCTGGCGCGCTGGACAGGGGCTCCGGCCCGGGGCCTCACCGGCCTCCAGGTCGCGGCCAGCGCCAGGACCGCCGGCCCCGGCTTGGTGGAGCTCCGGATCCGGGCGTCGGGGCCGCCGGCGGCGGTCCTCGGCTGGCTGGAGACCGTCCTGGCGGTGCCCGTCGAGGCGCCCGGAGCACCCGAGATCCGCCACCTGCGTCTCACCCGGGAGGGCACGGCGGACGCCGCCGCCAGCCTGGTTGTCCGCATCCAGGACCCGCGGGTGCTGGCCCCGGGAGGGGGCGCAAGGTGAGGCTCCTGGCCCGGGTCCTCGCCCTCCTGGCCCTGGGGGCGGCCCTCTGGGACCTCCTGCCCCGGCTCTCCCGGGTGCCGGCGCTGGCCGCTCCGGAGCGGACGACGCCAGCCCCGGGGACCGCGTCGCCGGACGCCGTCCCCTTCCGGCCCGGGCTGGCCACCAGCGCCGGGGCCCTGGCCACGGCGGCCTCGGAGGCGGCCGAGGCCCCCGGGGCCCCGGCCACCGCGCCCCGGGGGCCCCTGCCCGCCGCCCCACCCCCGCCCCGGTACCTCCGGGCCGAGATCCGGGAGGACCGGATCCTCCTGGCGTGGCAGCCGCCCGAGACCGGCGGCAGCCCCCGGGAGCTCCGCTACCGCCTCCTCCGCTGGGTCGGGGACGGGGTCTCCCAGGTGGTCTACGAGGGGAGCGCCACCCGCTGGGAGGACCAGGTGGCCTGCCCGGGCCTGCCCCACCACTACCGCCTCCGGGCCCTCCTGGATGTGCCCCTCCTGGAGGGCCGGCGGCTGCTCCGGGAGTCGCCGGCGGTCGCCATCACGGTCGAGCCGGCCCCCTGGTGGCACTGGTCGGCGACGGGACTGGACCCCGCCGGCCGGATCCTCCTGCTCCTGGAGGAGCCCGGGCAGCCACCCCGGGGCCCGGAGCCGGCCATCCCCGGCCGGGAGGTGGCGGGGACCAGCTGGATCCTGAAGGCCGTGGCCTTCCGGGAAACCCGGGTTCCGGTGGAGACTAGACTCCCCCGCTTTGACGCCCTCGGGCGCAGGGTCATAATCAACGGCCGTCCCGCCGACCGTGTGCGGGAGGACCTCGAGTCAAGAATCCTTGCCACCGTTCGCCTGGCCGACCCCTGTGGGACCGCGTGGACCCTGGAGCTCCTCCTGCCCCGAGGGAGCCGGCTTCCGGAAGGCGAATGATCCTTCCCCCCGAACCCGCGGGATGGCCGCCATCCCCGGACTCCTGGACGGACGAGCCGGTCGCCGGTCTCCTCCATCCTTCCGGTGTCCCCTGGCCCCGGATCCGAGCCGCATGCCTCGAAACCCCACGCAGATGCGCAACCACAGGAAGTTCGCGTTCCTGCTCCCCGCTCTTCTCGTAGCGGCCTGCAGCACCACGCCCGAGAACCCGGAGGATGAGGGCAGCGCCCCCGTTCCCCCCACAGCCCCGGCCGCCGAGGCCGCAGCGCCGGCTCCGGCGATGCAGGAGCCCGGGACGCAGGAGATCCGGGACGAGCTGGAGGTGCGCCGCCAGAAGCGGGCTCTCCTGGCCCGGGAGTTCCTCGCCCAGGCGGACGACGCCTTCCGGCGGGGCGACTACCGGCGGGCCCGCCTGCTCTACGCCGACGCCTTCCAGATGGACCCGAACAGCCGGGAGGCCCGGGATGGCCTGCGCCGGGCCGAGGCCGCCCTGGGCGGCGAGGGCTGGGACCTCTCCTCGGCCGAGGACGTGGCCGAGCAGCAGCAGCTCCGCTGGGCCCGGGAACGCCTCCGGGTGGAAGCCCTGCTGCGCGAGGGCGACCGGCACATGCTCGCCAGCGACTACGCTGCGGCCGTGGAGGCCTTCCGGGCCGGCGAGCTGGCCCTGGAGTTCTCTCCCAACCTGGCCGGCGCCGAGCTGGACCTCAGCCTGTTCCGGAGCCGGCGGGAGGAGGCGGAGAGGGCCTGGCGAATGGCCGAGGAGGCGGCCAGGCAGGCGGAGAGGGATGCTGCCGCCGAGGAGGCGGAGCAGGCCGAGGAAGCTCGCCAGAACTACTTCGAGACCCGGATCAACACCCTCTTCACCGAGGCCAACACCCGCTTCGAGCTCGGTTTCTACGGCGACGCGGTGCGCATCCTGGACGACCTCCTGGAGCTGGACCCCCGGAACGAGCAGGCCCGGGATCTCCGGGAGGTGGCCAACGAGGCCTGGCACGAGCAGCGCCAGCGGCGCACCGCCGGCGAGTTCCGGGAGCAGTGGCGGCGGACCTTCGAGGAGCTGCGCGCCCTGGCCGTGCCTCCCCAGAGCACCATCGAGTTCGACGTGGATCGCTGGCGCAACGAGGTGCTGCAGCGCCAGCCCCTGGACCGGACGGTGGAGAAGGAGGCCATGGACCCGGTGGATGCCTCCATCCAGCAGGCCCTGGACTCCACCCGCATCGAACCCCGCTTCGACAACATGCTGGTGGAGGAGGTGGTGGACAACCTCGCCGCCTACACCCGGGGCGTCAACTTCGTCGTCTCCCGGGCGGTCCGGGAGGACCTGGACGAGGACGTGAAGACCGTCAACCTGGTCTTCCAGAAGCCCCTGCCGGTCTCCGGCCTGCTGCGCATCATCGAGGACCAGACCGGTGGCGAGGTGCGCTTCGTTGTCCGCAACGGCGTGGTCAACGTCCTCACCAGCGAGGAGGCCGCCGGCGGCCAGATCACCCTCCAGTACGAGGTCCGGGACATCGTCCGCAAGGTCCAGGACTTCCCCGGCACCGAGATCAACCTGGCTCCTTCCGGTGGCATCGACGTGGTCGACGAGGAGCTGCCGGAGAAGGAGGCGACGATCCTCACCGAGGACGAGCTCCTCGAGGCCATCACCGAGAACATCAGCCCCGACGCCTGGGACGACACCGCCACCGTCTCGGTGGAGAACGGCACGCTGATCGTCTGGGCCACCCCGGAGATCCACGACCAGGTCCGGGCGCTCCTGGACGACCTGCGCAAGGCCTCGAACATCATGGTCGAGATCAAGGTCCGCTTCCTGAAGGTGGAGGACTCCTTCCTCCAGGACGTGGGCGTCGACTTCCGGGGCCTGGGCGACGACAGCACCGCCGGCAAGGCGGGCATGGGCGCCGACAACGTCTTCGACGACTTCGGTTCCGACCCCGGTTCGCCGTCCTCTCCCGGCACCATCGGCACCGGCAACGACTCCGGTGTGTACTTCCGGGAGGCCTCGGACAACGTCAATGTCATCGCCCGGACCGAGCACCTCTACGACGCCGGCCTGGGCAGCGAGGACACCCTGATCGGCTCGGGTGGCCTGTCCCTGCAGTACACCCTGCTGGACGACACCCAGGTGGAGATGATCCTGCGGGCGGTGGAAAAGTCCAAGCGCTCGGAGGTCGTCACCGAGTCCAAGCTGATGGTCTACAACACCGCCCGGGCCAACCTGACGGTGGCCAACCAGGTCTCCTATGTGGGCGACTTCGACGTGGAGATCGCCCAGGCGGCCGCCATCGCCGACCCGATCGTCCGGGTGGCCCAGGACGGCGTCTTCCTGGACGTGCGGCCCGTGGTAACCGCCGACCGGCGCTTCACCTACATCGAGGTGCGGCCGACGGTGGCCAACCTGGTGCGGCCCATCCCCACCTTCCAGACCTCCCTGGGTGCCGGCTCCCCGGTGACCCTCCAGCTCCCCGAGCTGGAGATCCAGAAGATCCGCACCCGGGTCCTGGTGCCGGACGGCGGGACCCTGCTCCTGGGCGGTCTGAACGTGGTCAACCAGCAGGACCTGGAATCCGGGATTCCCTTCCTGAATCGGATCCCGATCCTGTCCTTCTTCTTCAGCCGGAAGGGCACCTTCGAGAGCTACCAGAAGCTGATCATCCTGCTCACCGCCCGGGTGATCATCCCCTCCGAGTACGAGCCCTCCGCGACGCCCGGCGGCCTGGCCGGCTAGGCCCCGCCCGCAGGCGTCCCGCCATCGCCGCGGGGGCGGCGAAGCCGCCGCCCCCGCCCCGTCCCCGGGTTCCCCACTGTCCCTCGACTGCCAGCCAGCGCCCCAGGAATGCTCGCCACGGCCGGGATTCTCCTCACGACCCTCGCCCTGCCTGCCCTGCCGCAGGAGGAGGAGGGGCTCCTCGCCTTGCGCCGGGAGGCCGCCTTCGCCCGGGCCCTGACCAGTGAGCTCGGCTTCGTCGATTTCGCGGAGATGGTCCTGGAGAAGGCCCTGGACCGGGCCCGCTCCCCGAAGGACCGGGCGGTGCTCCTCCTGGAGCGGTGCAACGTCCGCAAGCTCGCCGTCAATCGGATCTCCGACCCAGCTGAGCGCCTGCCGGCCCTGGAGGCGGCCTTCCAGGCCTATCAGGAGTTCCTGGGCACGAACCCGGACACCCGCCTGGCCCTGGAGGGCGAGCTCAACATCGCCGAGATCGCCTTCTCCTACGGCAGCACCCTCCACGAGCACCTGGCCCTGGAGGAACCGGCCGGTCCCCGCCGGACCGAGCTGATCCGGAAGGCCGAGGAGATCTTCCTGCCCGGCATCCAGGCGGCCAACGCCGTCCTCGATGGCCTCCGGCAGCTGGACGCCGACGCCCGGGATGCCGCCCGCTACACCCTCCAGTACCCGGCCCTCTTCTATCGGGCCCTGATCTACTACTACTGGGGCCTCTCCTATCCCCAGGGGTCGGTCGAGTTCAACACCAACACGGACAAGGCCATCGAGCTCCTGGAGGGCTTCATCCTCGATGTGGGCGAGACCTCCGTGGCCGGCCTCCTGGGCTACAAGCACCTGGGGGACATCTACTTCAACCGGGGCGAGACCGAGACCGCCCGGGACTACTACGAGTACGTGGTCCAGAACGGCGTCCCGGCGGACTGGGAGGATGAGGGCATCACCTTCGAGGAGGTGGACCGGCGCCGAGAGGTCATCCAGGACGCCTATCAGGGCTGGATGCGCATGCTCCGGCAGACCGGCAACGCGGCGCAAGCGAGAGAGCTCGGCGCCGAGTTCCAGAGCTGGGTGGATCGGGAAGGCGTGATCCTGTCGGAGTCCGGCTACCGGGTCCTCCTGGAGCTGGCGCGCCTGCGCATCGAGGCCGGCGAGTACTCCGAGGCCATCCGCATCGCCAGCCAGGTGGCCGACGAGAACCGCCGGAGCATCCTCCGCCTGGAGGCCAACCGGGTCATGGCCAAGGCCATCGAGGCGGCCCCGCCGGGCACGCCCATCGATCTCTCCATCCTCTACGGAGCGGCGGAGGGCGCCTACTTCGATGGCCAGTACGAGCGGGCCGTGGAGGGCTTCAAGCTCCTCCTCTCCCGCATGGCCCCGCACTCGTCCCAGGCCGCGGAGTTCGGCGGGCGGACCTACCACTACCTGGGCCGCTCCTGGGCGAAGCTGAACCGTCTCCTCGAGGCCACCGCAGCCTACCGAGCCTGCGTGGAGCTCTTCCCCGAGGACGAGGATGTGGCCGCGGAGTCGGCGCAGGCCTGGCTGAAGATCGCCGAGTTCCTGAAGACCCGGGCCAGCCGTGACCCGGTCCTCGACCAGGAGTACCAGGATGCCCTCCAGGCGGTGGAGAGCCTGGGCCCGGGCAACACCCCGGAGGGAGCCATCTGGCGGGAGGCGGAGCGTCTCTACCGGGAGGCCAAGAACCTGGCCGCCCAGGCCCGGGGCCAGGCGCCGAGCACCGCCGAGGCCAACACGGCCACCGCCGCCCTGCGCCGGGCCCGGGATTCCTACGCCAAGATCCCCGAGCGGAGTCGCTACTACGAGAAGGCCCTGGTGCAACAGGCCATGTGCGAGTATCGCTGCCGCTCCTGGGACGTGGAGGCCGCCGATCGCGCCCTGGCCATCCTCGACGACTACCTGGAGCGCTACCTGCCGGACCCGGAGAACACCCCCACCGACCCGGCTGGTCGCAAGAACCGGGTGGAGGCCTATGCCCAGGCCGAGTTCTACCGAGGCCAGATCTGGCTGGACCGGGCGAAGGGCGGGGAACGAGTCGCCGCGGAGAAGGTACTGGCCCTCTACGAGGGGTACGGCGATCGGCATCCCGGTCAGCCCGGCTTCACGGCGGCGACGATGGCCGCCCGGGTGAAGGCCTGGCTCCTCCTCGGCGAGGAGGCCCGGGCCGAGGAGGAGTACCAGGCTCTCCGCAACGCGAACCTGGACCCCCGCTTCGTTCGCTTCGCTGCCTACGACCTGTACAACCACTTCCTGGGCCTGGCCGATCGGGACGGCGACCAGGAAGCGCTGCAGAAGGCAACGGCCTACCTGCACACCTTCAACCAGCTGGCCAGCCGGCCGTCCTGGCCCTCCCTGAACAAGGAGGCCGAGCTGAGCCTGCGCCTGGGCCGGGCGGACCAGGCGGCGGCGATCCTTGAGCGGGTCCTCCGCCAGTTCGAGGACGACCCCTCCTTCACCGAGGACCACCACTTCGGCGTCGAGATGCAGCTCGTGGACGCCTACCTGGCCCAGGATCTGACCGGCAAGGCGGCCCCCCTCATCGAGAATCTCCTCCGGGACCCGCGCAACCGCAAGGACCCCAGGGTCATGGAGCTCGCGGTCAAGAGCCTGGTGGGCTACGTGGCCATCCGGGAGGGCCGGATCGTGGAGATCCCGGGCAAGGGAACCGCGGAGGCCTTCCAGGAGGCCCAGGAACTGGTGAACACGATCCTCCAGGGGGCTGAGCTGGATGCGACGAAGGCCGGGGTCAACAAGTACCGCTACGCGCCCTACTGGCACGCCAAGGTCCTCCAGGCCTACCTCCTCTACCGCTGGGCCCAGGTGGACACCGGCAAGCGCGGTGCTCACCGGAACCTCCTGGAGGGGCTGCGCCGCCTGGCCCCCGACCTGGGCCAGGAGGTGGCCGGGGAGGACGTGGCCCGCATCCTCGACTGGATCGCCAACCAACCCTGACCCGGGAGACGCCACGATGCCCGTCCTCACCGCCCTGCTCCTCTCCCTGGCCCCCCCCGCCCTGCCCCAGGACCTGGTGCGCCTCGTGGATGGCGGGACCGTGGGTGGCCGGGTCCAGGAGGCCACCCTGGAGGAGGTCCGGATCACTCTTGCCGGGAGCGAACGCACCATCCCGGCCCGGGAGGTCCTGTCCCTGCGCCTCGGCGGCGGCTCCCACACCCTGGACCGGGCGGAGGAGTTCCTGAAGTCCCTGGACTACCAGAACGCCGCCAACCTCTTCCGCACCGCCGCCGGCGAGGAGGGGCCGCCCTGGCAGGAGTCCTGGGCCCTCCTGCGCCGGGCCGAGACCCTCCTGGCCTGGTCCACCCTGGACCCTGCCCGGGCGGCGGAGGCCGAGGAGGCCTTCCGCGACTGGCTCGCCCGCTGGCCTCAACACTACTACGTGCCCCGGGCCCGGATCGGTCACGCCCGGGCCCAGGCCGCCCTGGGCCAGGTGGACCAGGCCGCGGCCGAGCTGGAGGCCCTGGCTTCCCTGATCTTCGAGAAGAACCTGGGCAAGCACCTGGAGCTGGAGGTCCAGTTGCAGCGCTGCCAGGTCTTCCTGGACGGCGGCCAGGCCCAGGTGGCCGAGGCCCGGCTGCAGGACCTGGTACCCGAGCTGCAGCGCGCCGCCGCCGACCCGGACCAGCCCGCCGGCCTGCGTCCCCGCCTGGCTGCCCTCTACACCCGGGCCAGGATCGCCCTGGGCGAGGCCATCCAGGCTCGGGGCGGCGAAGAGGCGGCCAGGACCTACTGGGAGGGCATCCTGCAGGAGCCCCGCCTCGCCCCGGACGTCGCGGCCGCCGCCCGCATCAGCCTCGCCGAGGCCGCCCGGGCCGCCGGCCAGCCCCGGGAAGCCCAGATCCTCCTGGCTCGCGTCATCGCCACCTCCCCCGCCCGGGGCGAGGTGATGGCGCGGGCCCTGTTCCTGATGGGCGAGGTCAGCCGGGAACTCGGCGGTGACATCGCCTCTCCGACCACCTACTACCAGGAGGTGGTGGACCGCTACCCGGGTACGCGCTGGGCCTTGAAGGCCCGCCGGCGGCTGGAGGGATGAGCGCCTCCGACCCCGCGTCCTCGGATAGAATCCCCCCTCCCACCTCGGCCCGGAGCCTGCCCGGAGCAGTCCCGGCCATCCCCCTGTGGACCGCCTGAACACGATGTACCGCCTCCGTCAACTGGGATTCACCCTGGCCAGTGCCCTGATCACTGCGTCCGTCCTGCTGGCTCAGGACGGCGCCACCGCCGCCGACGCCCCCTCCGGCAAGGTCGGCATCATCGATGCCATCAAGTCCGCCGGCATCATCGGCGCGGTGATCATCCTCCTCTCGATCATCGCCCTGACCCTGGCGATCGAGCACTTCGTCACGATCAAGCGGGAGAAGCTGGCTCCGCCGGAGGCCGTGGACGAGATCGAGGAGCTCCTCCAGGAGGGCAACTACCAGGAGGCCCTGGAGTACTGCGAGAGCGAGCCCTGCTACTTCACCAACGTCGTGGCCGCCGGCATCCGCATGCTCGGCCACACCTTCGATGCCGTGGAGAAGTCCCTGGAGGAGAAGGAGGACGAGGAGACGGTCAAGCTCCAGCAGAAGATCGGCTGGCTGTCCCTGATCGCCGGTATCGGCCCCATGCTCGGCCTGTTCGGCACGGTGGTGGGCATGGTGGGTGCCTTCGGTACCATCGCCGCCGCCGGCTCCGGCGGGGTGGAGCCCGCGGACTTCGCCGGCGACATCCAGCTCGCCCTGGTCACGACCGTCCTCGGCCTGATGGTCGCCATCCCGACCACGGCCTTCTACGTGTTCTTCCGGAACCGGGTGACCATGCTCTCCCTGGAGGTGGGCGCCATCGTCGAGGAGATGTTCGAGCGCTTCCGCACGGCGGCCGAGGCAGCAGCCTGATCGCATCGCCGGGAGGAGGCCGCCGGGCCTCCACCCGGCCGGTTACCCGCCTGCCACCATCTGCTAGGGATCTGGGAGTGACGCCATGGGCAAGAAGGCCAAGGTCGAGACCGAGACCAAGATCGACATGACCCCGATGATCGACATGACCTTCCTGTTGATCATCTTCTTCATCATCGTCAATGACCTCACCCAGCAGGAGCTGGAAGAGCTGAAGCTCCCCGTGGCCACCCTGGCCACCCACGACGACCCGCCCCCCGGCCGGCCGATCCTGAACGTCCTGCAGGACGGCACCATCATCTGGAAGAAGAAGAAGCTCTACTGGCCGGGCATCGATTCCCAGGGGCACGTGGACCCGGTCCGCAAGGGCCGGCCAGACTACTACTGGCTCCTGGACCAGACGATGAAGCTGACCTTCCTGCCCTACATGAAGACGAAGGTCGACCCGGAGCACGCGGATCTGGGCCCTCTGCCCGACGAGCCCATCCTGATCCGGGCGGACCGGAACACGCCCTGGAAGTACATCGCCAGGATCATGGAGGTCTGCGCCCGCCAGCACATCAAGATCTGGAAGGTGCAGCTCGCCGCCGCCGAAGGACACAAACCTGACGACGAGAACAACTAGGAGAGGGGGACCATGGCCCAACGCGTGAAACGGGAGTTTGAAGAGGTCGATCCGAACATGACGCCGATGATCGACGTCACCTTCCTCCTCCTGATCTTCTTCATCGTCACCCTCAAGTTCAAGACCCTGGAAGGCCGTCTCGACGCCGCCCTGCCCAAGGACATGGGCATCAACACGGGCAAGATCGAGGAGATCGAGAAGGTGGACATCGTCCTCCTGGTGGCCAACCCGGGCCGCAAGGTGCCCGATCCCGAGACCCGGGGTCGCCACGAGGTGTACGAGGGCCGGGTCATCCGCTACGAGGTCGGCGCCCAGTCCTTCACCGATCCGGCGCGCCTGAAGCGCTTCCTGGCCAAGTTCGACAAGGACGAGACGCCGGTCACCCTCGACGCCCGGAAGGGCACCATCTACGAGGACGTGGTCAAGGTGCTCGACGTGGTGATCGACCTGGGCTTCAAGAAGATCACCTTCGCCGGCTCCCAGGAGGTCGACTAGCGCCGCCCGGGGCGGCCGCTCCCCGGACGCCATGGCGGAGGTCCCGCCCATCCTCCCTGGCGGCGACGCCAGTGCCGAGGAGGCCCTCCGTGCCGCCTGCCGCCAGGCCGCCGACGCGGTGGCCGACTACCTCCTGGACCTGGGCCGGCAGCCGGTCTTCCCGGCGGCGCCCGGAGCCCCGCCCGAGGACACCCTCCTCCCCGAGACCGGCCAGCCGCTACCCCAGGTCCTGGAGGATGTCTGGGCCTGGGCCCGGGAGAACGCGGTCCACGTCGGCCACCCCGGCTACCTGGGGCACATGGACTCGGGCGTGGCCGTGGCCGGCATCCTCGCCGACCTCCTGGCCTCGGCCCTGAACCAGAACCTCCTGGCCCACGAGCTGGCCCCCGGGGCCACCCTCCTGGAGCGGGCCCTGGTGCGCCGCTTCGCCGCCCAGGCCGGCCTCCCCGAGGGGGCCGGTGGCCTGTTCACCACGGGGGGCACGGGGGCCAACCTGGCCGCCCTCCTCTGCGCCCGGGAGGCCGCCTGCCGGGAGCCCCACCGGGATGGCCTGGCCGGGGAGGGTCCCCTGGCCATCCTCGCCTCCGCCGATGCCCACTACTCCATCGCCAAGGCCGCCGCGGTCCTCGGCCTGGGCAGCACGGGGGTGGTGCCGGTACCCGTGAGCGGGCCCGAACGGCGCCTGGACACCGGGGCCCTGCCCGCTGCCCTGGAGGAGGCCGTGCGCCAGGGCCGCCGCCCGGTCGCCCTGGTCGCCACCGCCGGTACCACGTCCTGCGGCGCCCTGGATCCCCTGGATGCCTGCGCCGACTTCTGCGAGGAGCGCGGCCTCTGGTTCCACGTGGATGCCGCCCTGGGGGGCGCCCTCCTCCTCCACCCCGTGGAGCGGGCCCGGCTGGCCGGCATCCAGCGCGCCGACTCGGTGACCCTGGACCCCCACAAGTGGCTCTACGCCCCGAAGAGTGCGGGCATCCTCCTCCTCCGCCGGGAGGAGGACCTGGTGCCGGCCCGCTACGACGCCCCCTACCTGGACCGGCTGCACAGCCACCAGGAGGCGCGCCGCCTGAGCCAGGGTCGGCTCAGCCTGGACGGCAGCCGTCGCTTCGACGCCCTGAAGGTCTGGATGATCCTCCGCCACCTGGGCCGTCAGGGCCTGGCAGGCCTCGTGGAGGACCGCCTCCGGCTCACCCGCTGGTTCCACCAGCTCCTCTCGGAGCACGACTTCTTCCTGCCCTGCCACAGCCCGGACCTGAACGTCCAGGCCTTCGCCCCCCGGGACCCGGCGGCCCGGGCCCGGGTGGCCGACGCCCACCGCTTCCAGGAGGCCCGGGGCCGGACCTGGACCTCCACCACCCGCCTGGAGGGTCGGCCCTGCCACCGGGTGGTCCTCCTCAACCCCGCCAGCCGGGAGAGCCACCTCCAGGCCGCTCTCGCCGACCTCGTGGCAGGCCACCGCCGGCTGGCCGCCGGAGACGGCCCGGGCCGTGGCGAAGGTGGCGGGGCGCTGCTAGATTCACCGCCCTCGCAGGCCTCGCAGCGGTGCCTTCCCCCGGACCCCTGGTCCGGTGCCCGTTCCCGATGGTCCACCCCCGACCGAGACACCCCATGAACAAGCCCCTGAACGTTGCGGTCTGGCTCCTCGCCCCTGCCGTCCTCGCGGCGGCCGCCTGCTCCACCACTCCGGAGTCCAGCGCACCCGCCGAGGCCGCCACGGGAGAGCCGGCGACCGCCATGGTCGGCCCCGGTGCCGCGGTGCAGGAGCCTTCCGACGCCGAAGTGCAGCGGGCTCGGGAGCAGCTCTCCCTCCAGGAACAGAAGAAGCAGCTCCTGATCGCCTCCTACCTGGACGAGGCCCGCCGGGCCTATGCCGACGGCCGTCTGAGCGAGGCCGAGCGCATGCTCCTCGACGCCCTGCGCCTGGATCCTGCCCACCGCGAGTCCCGTCTCCTCCTGGACGAGGTCTATCGGGCCCAGGGTGTGGCCACGGTCTCGCCGGACCTCGGTGCCGACGACGCCCGGGTGCGCCTCCAGGCCCGGGTCGAGAAGCTCCAGGCCCAGACCCGGGCCCACTACGAACGGGGTATCCGCCACCTGCAGGCCGGCGAGTTCGAGGAGGCCATCGGGGCCCTGCGTCTGGCCCAGGCGAACATCAAGGGAACGCCCTTCACCCTGGACTGGGGCGACCTGCCCGAGCAGGTCTCAACGGCCCTGGCGAAGGCCGAGGAGGACTACAAGGTGGCCCTGGCCTCCCGCCGGGAGGAGGAGAAGCGGGCCACCTACGAGCGGCTCCAGGCCGAGGAAGCAGCGGCCCAGGCCGCACGCAAGGCCCGCCTGGCCGCCATGCTCCAGCAGGCCATCCAGGCCTTCGAGGACGAGCAGTACCAGGAGGCCGTGGACCTGACGGCCGAGATCCTGCGCCTGGATCCCATGAACGACCAGGCCATGGAGATCCGGGACTCGGCCAACCGGGCCCGGCACGGGCAGGTGAGCGAGCGCTTCAAGACCGAGCGGAGCGAGCGCTTCCGCCGCTGGGTGGAGGAGAACGAGGAGGCCAAGATCCCCTACTCCGAGATCCTGCGCACGCCCGATCCCGACGAGTGGGCCCGGATCACTGCCCTGCGTGCCCACTACCTGGACCTGGGGATCGAGAGCGAGGTGGACCCCGAGAGCGCGGCCATCGCCGAGGCCGCCCGCTCGACCCGGATCCCGGGGCTGCAGGTGGAAGGGGAGACCTCCCTGGAGGCTGTCATCGACCGGATCCGGCCCTACACCGACATCCCCTTCGTCGTCACGCCCGACGCCATCGACGCCGTCGACAGCGAGGGCGTGGAGTTCAACCTGAAGCTGAACCACCCGATCTCGGTGGAGAACGCCCTTCAGGTCATCACCGACCAGGCTGGCAGCGGCGTCACCTTCGCCTACCGGCACGGGGTGGTCTACATCACCAGCACCGAGAAGGCCATGGGCCGGCTGGTGAGCAAGGCCCACGACGTCCAGGACCTGACCCAGCAGGTGACGGACTTCAGCGGCCCGAAGATCGAGCAGATCCGGCTGCCGGACGCGGTGGGCACGGGTCTGGAGGAGGAGGAGCCGGTCTTCGGCGGTGCCGTCGGCGACCTGCGTCCGGTGATGAACCCGGACAACCTGGAGACCCTGATCCAGCGCTCCATCGCCCCCCAGACCTGGGTGGAGATGGAGGACGTCTCCATCCGCTACCAGAACGGCTTCCTCTTCGTCCGCCACACGCCGGCGGTCCAGCGGCAGATCGCCGCCTTCCTGGACGAGCTGCGCCGCTACATCTCGGCCATGGTGACCATCGAGGCCCGCTTCCTCACCATCTCCAAGGACTACCTCCAGGAGATCGGCGTGGACTTCCGGGGCCTGGGCGGCACCTTCTCGCCCCCCACCACCCTGGCGAACCTGGACGACGTCACCTCCGGCCTGGAGGACAACGCCTCCCGGGGCTTCGACAACAGCGGCGACGGCAGTCCGGACACCAACCCCTCGGCCGGCGCCTTCTTCGACGAGGGCCTGGACGGGGACATCCGGGGCCGGACCGAGAACATCCTCGGCCCCTACGGCGGCCGGATGAGCGCCACCGGCGGTCTGACCATGCAGTTCGTCTTCCTGGACGACACCCAGACCTCCCTGATCCTCCGGGCGGTGGAGAAGACCAACCGGGCCCAGGAGCTGACCTCCTTCACGATCTCGGCCCAGAACACCCACCGGGCCTACATCACGGTCCTGAACCAGATCACCTACGTCCAGGACATGGACGTGGAGGTCGCCCAGGCGGCCCTGATCGCCGATCCCCAGGTGGGTGTGGTGAGTGACGGCATCGTCCTGGACGTGCGCCCGACCATCTCCCACGACCGGCGCTACATCACCCTGGACCTGCGCCCGACCGTCGCCACCCTGCTCCGGCCGATTCCCGAGTTCACCTCCTCCCTGGCCGGCCTCACCACGCCGGTGACCCTGCAGCTCCCCGAGCTCCAGGTGGCCAGCGCCAAGACTACCGTCCAGGTCCCCGATGGGGGGACCGTGGTCATCGGCGGCCTGAAGAAGATCCTGAACATGGAGCAGCGGGCCGAGGTGCCCTTCCTGGCCCGGATCCCGATCCTCTCGATGCTCTTCAAGGCCGAGGGCGAGGTCGACGAGAACCGGGACGTGATCATCCTCATCCGGGCGCACATCACCGACGCCCGGGAGGTGATGGCCCGGCAGGAGGCGCAGAACTAGGGCGTACCGGCCGCGGGTCCTGGCGGATCACGCCGGCAGCAGCACGCCGTAGTGCTCCGCCAGGACCCCCCGGAGCTGCCCCAGCTCGTCGATGACCTGGTGGGGCGGCAGGGCCGGGTCCAGGTGGGCGTACTTGCCCGAGCCCCGGTGCTGGACGACCCAGAGGCCCGCCCGGCGGGCGCTCTCGACGTCATGCAGGGGGTGATCCCCGACGTGCAGGGCCTCCTCCGGCCGGACCCCGGCCCGGCGCACGGCCCGGCGGTAGAGCTTGGGATTGCTCTTGGCAATGCCCTCCTGATCGGAGATCAGGATCAGGGTCGGATCCACGAAGGGCTGCAGACCCAGGCGGAGGATCTTCTCCATCTGCTTCCCGGCCAGACCCGAGGTGATCACGCCCAGGCGGATCTCGGCTCCCACCAGGTCCTCCAGGAGGGCCCGCACCGTCGGCTGGATGCACAGCTCCCGCCACTTGGTCTCGTGGTAGGCGATGACCCCGGCCGTGACCAGGAGCAGGCGGTTCAGGCCCCGGGTGGTGCTGGCCGGCAACCGCTCCAGAAGCCGGTCGAAGTGGTGGTCGTCGTTGCTGCTGAACTCCTCTACCACCTCCCGGAGCTCCTCCAGGACCCGCTTCTTCTCGGCCCGCAGACCGTGCCGGAGCATGGCGTCCACCGCCTGCTCCCGGGCCCGCCAGGCGAACTGGGTCGAGGAGTAGACGGTGTCGTCGAGGTCGAAGAAGAGGACGCGGAGCATGGGCGGCGACCCGGATCAGCTTAGGCCGGCGGTGGCGACCCGGCCGGTACCAGCAGGTGGCAGGCGGCGCCGCCACCCCCGGCCACCGGGTGCCAGTCCGGGACCTCCCGCCGGCACCGGTCCTCGACCAGAGGGCAGCAGAGCGCGTAGGGGCAGCCAGCCGCCGGCGGCGCCCCGGCCGCGGTCGGAGGAGCCGGGATCGGCGCCTTCCCCCCGGCCGGCCGGGTGGCCTCGGGATCCGGCCGGGGCGCCGCCTCCAGGAGGGCCCGGGTATAGGGGTGGGCAGGATCCTGGTAGAGCCGGGGGGTCGGTCCCTCCTCCACCACCCGCCCCCGGTACATCACCGCCGTCCGGGCGGCCACCTGGCGGACCACGGCCAGGTCGTGGGAGATGAACAGCCAGGCCAGCTCCCGCTGTTCCCGGATCCGCAGGAGGAGGCGCAGGATCCGGGCCTGGACGCTCACGTCCAGGGCGGCCACCGCCTCGTCCAGGACCAGGAGGACCGGGTCCACGGCCAGGGCCCGGGCCAGGGCGATGCGCTGGCACTGGCCACCGCTGAAGGCCTCGGCCCGGCGCTCGGCGGCGTCGGCCGGCAGACCCACCAGCCCCAGGAGGGCCTCGGCCCGGCGCCGGGCCTCCCGTCCCCGGGCGAGGCGATGGACCAGGAGGGGCTCGGCCACGATCTCCCAGGCCGGCATCCACGGATTCAGGGAGGCCCGGGGGTCCTGGAAGACCAGGCCCAGGAGCCGGCGTACCGGCCGCCAGGAGCGGCCCTCCAGGGTCGCCAGGTCCAGGACCCCGTCCCGGCCCCGGCCGCCCAAGAGCCGGGCCAGCTCCGGATCCCGGTCCACCCGCCCCGCTGGCGGCCGCAGCCGGATGCTGCCGGCGCTGGGGGGGTGCAGGCCCAGGAGGGTCCGGGCCAGGGTGCTCTTGCCGCAGCCCGACTCCCCCACCAGGGCCACCGTGCCGCCGGCCGGCACCACCAGGTCCACCCCCGCCAGGGCGGGAGCCGCCGCGCCCCGGTGCCGGACCTCGAGCCCGCGGATGGCCAGCAGCACCTTCATCCCCCCCCCTCCGGGGCTGCGGGGGCCAACGGGTGCCAGCAGGCCTGGGCGTGCCCCCCCCCCTCCTCCTCCCAGGGCGGATCCACCGTGCACTCGGGCCCTTCCACGGGACAGCGCCCCCGGAAGCGGCAGCCCTGGGGATAGTCCCGGGCGGAGGGCACCGTCCCGGGGATGCCCTCGGGCAGCCCCGGAGCGTCTGGCCGGGGCACGGCGGCCAGGAGCCCCCGGGTGTAGGGATGGCGCGGGCTCCGAAACAGCCGGGCCAGGGGCGCGGCCTCGACGATGCGGCCGGCGTACATGACCAGGACCCGGCGGCACAGCTCCGCCACCACCGCCAGGTCGTGGCCGATCCAGAGCACGGCCAGCCCCCGGGCCGCCTGCAGCTCCCGGATCCGCTCCAGGATCTCGGCCTGGACGGTGACGTCCAGGGCCGTGGTGGCCTCGTCCGCCACCAGGAGGTCCGGCTCCCCGGCCAGGGCCAGGGCCAGGAGGACCCGCTGGCCCTGGCCGCCGCTCAACTCGTGGGGGTGGCGCCGGACCATGTTCTCCGGGTCGGGGAGCCCCGCCTCTCCCAGGAGGCGGATGGCCTCCCGGCGCCTCGCCCGCCGGGCCAGCCGGCGGTGGGCGGCCACCACCTCCTCCACCTGGGTGCCGATCCGCAGCACCGGGTTGAGGGCCGCCAGGGGCTCCTGGAAGATCAGGCCGATGCGGCCGCCCCGGACCTGGCGGAGGCGACCGGGCGGCAGCCCCAGGACGTCCTCCCCGTCCAGGAGCACCTGGCCCCCGGCGAGACGCACACCCGGCGGCAGGAGGCGCAGCAGGGCCAGGGCCGTGAGACTCTTGCCGCAGCCCGACTCCCCCACGAGGCCGACGGTCTCCCCGGCCTCCACCTGGAAGGAGACCCGGTCCACCACCGCAGCGCCGGTGGGGCCATCCACCTGGAGCGTCAGGTCCCGGACCTCGAGGAGGGGCCTGGCCGGCATGTTGGGATTCTAGAGGGCGCCCGGGCTATCCTGCCGCCGTGGGCACCGTCCGGCCGGGATTCGCGCTCCGCTGCATGGCCGCCATCCTGCTGGCCGGGGCCATGGCCTGCAGCGATCCGCCGCCGGGCCTCGTCGTGGCGAACGGGCCCGACGCCGAGATCCTGGACCCCCAGCAGGCCACCACCATCCCGGACCAGCGCATCCTGACCAGCCTCTTCGAGGGACTGACCCGCCTGGACTCCCGGACCCTGGAGCCCCGGCCCGGCCTGGCGGAGAGCTTCGCCTCCGGGGACGGTGGCCGCCTGTGGCACTTCCGCCTGCGCCCGGAGCTCCGCTTCTCCGACGGCAGCCCCCTGGACGCCGGGGACGTCCGGGCCTCCTGGGAGCGCCTCCTGGATCCGAGCCGGCCCTCCCCCTACCGGGCCTGGTTCCGGGACCTGGAGGCGATCCGAACCTCCGGACCCCGGGAGATCGAGGTGCGCTTCCGCCGGCCCCGGCCCGCCTTCGCCGAGCTCTGCGCCCACCCGGCCCTGGCCCCCCTGCCCCCGGTCCACCGGGCCCTGCCCCCGGGCCGCCTGCCCCGGGAGGTGGTGGGCACCGGCCCCTTCCGCCTGGCCCTGCGCCGGGTCCGGGACCGGGTCCGGGTGCTGCCCAACCCCTGGTATTGGAACCGGTCCGCCGTCCGCCTCCGGGGCGTGGACTTCCTCACCGTGGAGTCCCAGTTCACCGCCCTCAACCTGTTCCTGGCCGGCGAGGTCCACCTGGTCGCCTCCGATCCCCCGGCCCTGGCGGTGCCAGCCCTCCTGGCCCGGGAGGAGGCCCGGCGCACCGCTGCCCGGCGCCTGGGTCTCCCCCCCCCTGCCGCGGAGTTCGCCCCAGCTCCCTACTGGGGCACCTACTTCTACCGCTTCAACACCACGCGCCGCCCCCTGGACGACCCGCGCGTGCGCCGGGCACTGACCCTGGCCGTGGACCGGGAGACCCTGGCTCGCACTCTGGGTGCCGGGCGTCTGCCCGCCTGGTCCTTCGTCCCCCCCCTCATGGCGGACTACGCCCCCCCCCGCGAACCGGTCTTCGACCCGGCCCGGGCCCGGGAGCTCCTGGCAGCGGCCGGCTACCCCGGCGGCCACGGCTTCCCGGCCCTGGAGCTCCTCTACAACAGCGCCGAGCTCCACCGGGACGTGGCCGAGGCCCTGCAGGACTCCTGGCGGCGACACCTGGGCATCGGCGTGCGTCTGTACAACCAGGAATGGAAGGTGGTCCTGGCCGCCCAGCGGCGTCTCGACTACCAGCTCGTCCGCTCATCCTGGGTGGGCGACTGGATGGACCCTCTGGCCTTCCTGGAGATCTTCCTCCCCGGGCACCCCGCCAACCGCACCGGCTGGCGGGACGAGGGCTACCGGCGCCTGCTGGAGGCCGCCCGGAGCGAGGCCGACGCCCCCCGGCGCCACCAGATCCTGCGCCAGGCGGAGGAACGGCTCCTGGCCGCGGCTCCCATCCTGCCCCTGTTCCACGAGGCGACCATGGAGCTGGTCTCCCGGCGGCTGCGGGGCTACCAGCGCAATCCCCGGGCCTGGATCGACTGGACGGCCCTGGAGCTGCGACTGGAGGAGACGCCGTGAGACGCCGCCTCCTGCGCCGCCTGGCCGCCTTCCTCCTGACCCTGGCCGGCGTCCACGCCGTCACCTTCCTCCTGGTCCACGCTGCCGCCGGGGGCCCCTTCGACAGCGAGCGGGAGCTGCCTCCCGAGGTGGAGGCGGCCCTGGAACGCCAGTACCACCTGGACGAGGCCCTGCCGCGCCAGTACCTCCGGGCCGTGGGCGACCTGTTCCGGGGCGATCTCGGCCCCTCCCTGCGCTACCGGGGTCTGGAGGTCCGGGAGGTCCTGGCCGGCGCCATGCCGGTCTCCCTGGCCCTCGGCGGCGCCGGCCTGGTCCTGGCCCTGCTCCTGGGCCTGGCGGGTGGCCTGGCCGCCGGGGCCCGTCCCGGGGGCCCGGCCGACCACCTGGTCCGGATGACGAGCAGCATCGCCCTGGCCCTGCCCGCCTTCGTCCTGGCCGGCTTCCTGATCCTCCTCTTCGCCTTCCACATGGGCTGGCTGCCCCCGGCCGGGAGCGGCACGGCCCGGCACCTGGTGCTCCCGGTCCTGGCCCTGGGCCTGCCCGTGGCCGCCCAGGTAGCCCGGCTGGCCCGGGGCGCCGCCCGGGAGGTGTTCCGCTCCACGGCCTGGCGGGCGGCCCGGGCCCGAGGCCTCTCCCCCCCCCGCCTGCTCCTGCGGCACGCCCTGCCCCGGGTGCTGGTGCCGGTGGTGGGCTTCCTCGGCCCGGCCGCAGCCGGCCTGCTCACCGGCTCCCTGGTGGTGGAGCAGGTCTTCGCCCTGCCCGGCCTCGGCGCCCACTTCGTCCAGGCCGCCCTGAACCGGGACTACACCCTGGCCCTGGGCGCCACCATCCTCTACACCGCCCTCCTGGGGCTGCTCAGCTTCCTGTCCGACCTGGCCCTCTGGCGCCTGGATCCACGGACCGAGGCCCTGGGATGACTCCCCCCCCCCAGCGCCGCCGGGGCCTGGTCCCGGGCCTGCTCCTCCTGGGCTGCATCCTGCTGCCGGTGCTGCTCCTCCCCTGGCTGCCCCTGGAGGATCCGGCCTCCGTCCACCTGGACCAGCGCCTGGCTCCCCCGGCCTGGTGGCAGGCGCCGGTGCTCGGCACCGACCTCAAGGGCCGGGACCTCCTGGCCCGGGTCCTCCAGGGCGGGCGGGTGTCCCTCCTGGTCGGCGCCCTGGGCACCCTGGTGGCCCTGGCCGTGGGCCTGCCCTGGGGCCTCATGGCGGGCTGGCGCGGCGGCCGCACCGACCGCCTCCTGATGCGTCTGGCCGACGCCCTGGAGTCGGTGCCCCTGGTGGTGGTGGTGGCCTTCCTCCTGGCGGTGATCCAGTCACGCCGGGACCTCCTCCAGACCCTGGGCCTGGAGCGGATCCACGTCTTCTTCGCCGTCGTGGGCCTCCTCTTCTGGGTGCCCGCCGCCCGGGTGGTCCGGGCCGAGACCCTGCGCCTGCGTCACGCCGGCCACGTCCTCGCCGCCCGGGCCACCGGCGCCGGCACCCTGCGCCTCCTGCGCCGCCACGTCCTCCCCGGCCTGCTGCCGGCCCTCCTGGCCCTGCTCACCCTGACCGTCCCCCGGGTGATCCTGGCCGAGGCCTTCCTCTCCTTCCTGGGTCTCGGCGTGGAGCCGCCGGCGGTCTCCTGGGGGCTCCTCGCCGCCGAGGGGCTGGCCGCCCTGAACCCCCTGGTCTCCTGCTGGTGGCTTCTCGCGGTGCCCGCGGTCGCCCTGTGCGGCACGCTCCTGGCCCTGAACCTCCTGGGCGATGCCCTGGCCTTCAGGGCAGACGAGCAATGAGGTCGATCTCCACCCGCACGTCCCTGGGCAGGCGAGACACCTCCACCGTGCTCCTGGCCGGCCGGTGGGCGCCGAAGAAGGCGGCGTAGACCTCGTTCATGGCCGCGAAGTCGTCCATGGAGGCGAGATAGACCGTGCAGCGGACCACGTTCTGCCGGCCGCAGCCGGCGGCGGAAAGGACGGCGTCCAGATTGGCGAAGACCTGGCGAGTCTGGTCGGCCACGTCCCCGGTCACCAGGGTGCCATCGGGGCGCAGGGCGATCTGGCCGCTGGTGAAGAGGAAGCCGCCGGTGGCGACGGCCTGGCTGTAGGGGCCAATGGCGGCGGGAGCGCGGTCGGTGGCGACGGTCTTCATGGCGTGCGGCGTCAGGGCGCAGGCGGGCAGAAGGGAGAGGAGCAGCAGGAGGAGGGGGCGGGACATCAGCGGCGCAACCGTTCCAGGAGGCGAGCGTGGACCGCCGGCGAGAGGAAGCGCTCCAGGTCGCCCCCGGCAGCGTACACCTCCTTGATGAGGCGGCTGGAGAGGTAGGAGAAGCGCTCGTTGGGCATGACGAAGACCGTCTCCACCCCGGGCTCCAAGGCCCGGTTGGTCAGGGCCATCTGGTACTCGTACTCGAAGTCGGAGACGGTGCGCACGCCCCGGAGGATGACCGGGATGCCCCGGCGCCGGCAGTAGTCCACCACCAGGCCGTGGAAGGACTCGACGCTTACCGCAGGAAGGTCCGCCACCTCCCTGCGAATCATCTCGATCCTCTCCTCCACCGAGAACAGGGGCTCCTTGCCGGGGTTCACCGCCACCCCCACGCACAAGGGCCCGAAGAGGGCCGTGCCCCGGCGGATGAGGTCGACGTGCCCCAGGGTGACGGGGTCGCAGGGCCCCGGGTCGACCACTCGCGGCGGTTCCGCGTCCCCGGCCCGGCTTCCAGCCACCCCCGGCCCCGGCCGGCCGGCCGCTTCGCCTGCCGCTCCGCCCCCGCCCCCCCCCCCGGTCCGGCCGCCCCCCCCCCCCCCCCCCCCG
>CAYMFV010000013.1:0-20583 GCA_964389745.1 uncultured Planctomycetales bacterium
CCGCTGGAAGGTGGAAATCCTGGGGCTCCGCCTCCACTAACTGGGGCCAGTATCAGCGGACGACGTCCTCCTCGTCCGCGTCGTTCACCGCCTCCCGGACCACGTTCATGAAGCGCTTGGTCGCCAGGAGGAAGGTCTTCGCCGGCATCCCGCCAGCCAGGGGCAGGTAGTAGTCGAGGCCCAGGTTGCCACCCTCGGTGACGAAGGCCCGGGCGATGATGTAGACCTGGTTGATGCGGTTGGCGAGCGACAGCTTCTGTGCCGGCGTGGCATTGTCCTTGAAGCCGAAGGAGATGACCATGCGGAGGCGGTCGTTGTTCTTGCCGGAGACGAAGACGAAGCACCGCAAACCACCATCCTGCACGAGGAGGTCGCCATCCTCGTCGATCTTGGTGTCCATGAGCGCTGCTTCGAAGAGGCTGCGAGGGACTCGGGGGTGGTGTTCTCGGGAAGGAGCAGCTGTTCCATGGTGTGTGTGTCCTGGGATGGAGGAAGCGGTGTCAACCGTAGATGGCCTTCATGACCTCCGGGTAGAGGACACTCCAGCTCGCCATGCTCTTGCGGATCGCATCCCAGACCAGGGTCGCCGGGATTCCCTGGCCACCCTCGGGAATGTTCAGGGGCCACTGGCACTCCAGCTCCTTGTCGCTGTCGTTGATGTAGAAGCAGCCGGCCCAGATCTGGTTGGCATGGCGGTTGATGGCAGCCAGGACCTCGCTGCGCTTCTCGTCGGGGACTTCCACGTCGGTCCAGAGCTTGATCAGGATGACCCGACCCAGGACCTCCTCGGAGTCCTTGGCGGTGGCCGAGACCTTGGTGTCCATGTAGACCCGGAAGTCCGGCTTCTTGTCGCCATCGAAGCGCAGCACCAGGCGCCGGTCCTCGGCCTCCCCTACGTACTCGACCTTGAGGCCCCTCTGTTCCAGCCAGGCGCCGATCTGGTTCTCGACGGAACTCTCGTCGGCGCTCACGTACAGGAGGGGCGAGGGCTCGTCCTGGGTGGCCTCCAGCACCGCCGGCAGCACACAAACCAGGAGCAGAGAGACGGGCAAAGCGATGCGCAGCACGGCGTGGTGCCTCCAAATGGGTGTTGCGAAGAGGGCGAGGCCGCCCGCGAGCGGCCCGAGGGGTTCCGCCGACGCTACCAGGGCTCCGGGAAGGCGTCAACGCCGGCCCCCGAGCGACGCCTGCCAGTCGCGGCTATCCTGGGAGCCATGAGCGAGGCTGTCACCGCGTCCAGGCTGTCCCAGGTCATCCGGGAAGGCATCGAGGAGGAGCCGGTCCGGGCTCCCGCCCATCCCCTGTGGGAGCGGCTCCGGGAGCTCGGCACCGAGCTATGGCTGGACACCGGCGACATGGAGCTGGCCGCCGCCACCTGGAGCGCCGAGTTCACCGCCCTGACCACCAACAACACCCTTCTCAACCAGGAGATCCAGAAGGGCCTCTACGACGCCTGGATCCCCCAGGCGGTGGGTGCCGCTCGGGAGGACTTCCCGGACATCCCGGAGCAGGAGCTGGTCCTGGAGATCGCCTTCGCCCTGAATGCCCGCCACGGCCTGCGCCTGGTCGAGCGTTTCGGCGCCTTCGTCAGCGTCGAGCTGCACACCGACCTGGCCCACGACGTGGAGCGGAGCGTGGCCTACGGCCGGCGCTACCACGCCCTCTGCCCCGACCACTTCATCGTCAAGGTGCCCCTGACCCCGGCGGGCCTGGTGGCGGCCCGACAGCTCGAGGAGGAGGGCATCCCGGTCAACTTCACCCTCGGCTTCTCGGCCCGGCAGAACTTCCTGGTCACCTGCGTCGCCCGGCCCTCCTGGTGCAACGTGTTCATGGGCCGGCTCAACGCCTGGACGGCCGCCGAGGGCCTGGGCGACGGCCGCCTGGTGGGCGAGCGGGCCACCCTGGCCAGCCAAGCGGCGGTCCGGGAACTGCGCGAGGCCCTGGGTGCTCCCACCCGGCAGATCGGCGCCAGCATGCGGGACGGTGGCCAGGTCGCCACCCTCGCCGGCCTCGACGTCTACACGATGCCCGTGAAGGTGGCCCGGGAGTTCCTGGCGTCGGGGATCCCCGCCGCAGACCTCCGGGACCGGACCGGCGACGCCCTGGAGCCCGCCTGGGCCGACGGCGTGGACCCGGCCGCCGAGGGCCTGGACGGCCTCTGGGAGGTGCCCGAGGCCTTCCGCCGGGCCGGCCTGGAGCTGGCCGCCCGGGAGGTCCCGGACCTCACCCCCGAGGGTATCGTCCAGGACCTGGAGGCCGCCGGCCAGGGCCAGGTCTTCCCCGAGCTGACCGAGGCCGAGCTCGCCTGCATCCGGGCCGACGGCAAGCTGCCCCGGCGGGCGACCTGGCGGGAGGACGTCCTCCGGGGGCGCATCGGCCTGGACGCCCTCTTCACCCTGGCCGGCCTCTACTCCTTCGCCGCCGACCAGGCCGCCCTGGACGAGCGCATCCGCACCCACCTCTCCGGGAGCTGAAGGGCCGGGGCCAGGGCCTGGCAGCGCCGGCGGGCGAGCTGCAGGCGTTCGGCCAGGATGCCCCGGGTCGCCAGCCGGGCGCCGCTGCGCCGGCCCGCCTCCTCCATGCGCCGGCGGATGTCCACCGCCGCGGCGGCCGCCGGGTCGAGGATCGCCAGGCTGTGCCCGAGGCGCTGCAGGCGCTCCTCGGCCCTCTGGCGCCGGGCCAGGGCCTCGTTCCGCAGGCGCCAGCGGATGTCGGGGTCCTTGACCAGCTCCAGGCCCCGGAGGTCCTCGTCCGCGGCCCGGCGGGCGGCCAGGTCCTGCCGCCGCCGCGTCTCCAGGGCCTGCCGGAGGAGCGCCTCGGCCGCCTCCACGGCCTGGAAGTCCGCCTGGCAGCGCCCTGGTCCGTCCGGGTCCCCCGGGCTGCGCCTGGCGAGGGAGATCTCCAGGCGGCCGACCAGGGCCTGGAGCCCCTCCCAGGCCTCGTCCTCCCCCGGCTCGGCGGCCGGGGCCGGCGGCGACGGCGACGGCTCTCGCCTGGGCGTGGAGACCCGGGCCGGCGCCGGAGAGGGCCGGGCCGGCGGCTCAGCGGCGCAGGCCGCCAGGAGCAGGATCGGCAGCAGGCGCGCGCCTCCCCTGGTCATGGCCCCGCTCCTTCCGGGTCCGATCCCGGCCGGCCAGCCAGTCCTCGAGGCGCCGGCGCTCTTCGGTCGTGGCCTCGCCCCGCCCCGCCCGCAGGACGATGTCCGCGGCCTCCTCCACGGTCAGGGGTGTCCGGGCGTCCCGGGCCACCCGCGGGGGCGCCGCCGCCCGGGGCGCCGGCTCCGCGACCGGCTTCGGAACCGGGGGCCGGGCAGCGGGCCGGGGCGGGGGCTCGGGCAGGACCAGGCGCCGGGCCGGCGGCGGGGCCGGGGGCGGCGCCGCCTCCTCGTCCTCGTCCCAGGGCGGCGCGCAGGCCAGGATGCCCAGGAGCAGGCCGGGCAGCAGGCGACGGGTCAGGGGCGAACCTGCCATTCCGCCTCCAGGGCCTCCATGGCCTCGTTCAGGCGCTCCAGGACATCGGCGAAGCTGCCGGCCAGCCGGGCGACCTCCAGGCGCCGGGCGTGCAGGCCCCGGGTCCGGTCCACCTCCCGGCGGATGCCGGCAAGGGTCTCCAGGTTGCCGTCCAGGCGCTGCAGCTCGCTGCGGATCGACTCCGCCTCCTCCTGGACCTGCTGGCGGAGGTCCAGGAGGACCCCCTGGTCCTCCTGGTCCGTTTCCAGCTCGGCCTCCTTCTCCAGCTTGCCCGCCAGGGCATCGAGACCGGGGAGCACCTGGCCCTCGGCCCGGTGACGCACCGAGCGCCCCTGGCGGAGGGCCTCGCCGAGAACCTTCGAGAGGGCCTCCAGGACCTGGGTCGAGGCCCGGGCCCCCTCCTCCTCCTCGAGGACGCCGGTGCCGATGCGCCGGTCCAGCTCCGCCAGGAGCTCCCGGGCCCGGCCGATGCCGAGCCGGGCGGAGTCCGCTTCGTCGATGCTCGCCTCCAGCTCGTCCCGGAGACGGGTGAGGTCGGCGGTCTTCTCGTCCTCCTGGGGCAGGAACGGCCCGGAGACCACCGGGAACAGGAACAGGATTGCGTGGATCATGTCGCCTCCACCCCTGGGAGCGCGGGGAGGAGGCAGGCCGTGACTACGGATCCCCGGGCGGCTCCGGGCAGACCCAGGCCAGGGCCAGGACGGCCTCGGGCGGCAAGGGCCAGAGGACCCGGACGGCGACCCGCCGGAAGCCCTGGGCGAGCCGGTTGCGGCCCATGTAGGCGGGGCGGGCCCGGCGCAGGGCTGTACCGAGCTCCAGGAGGGAAGGGACGTGCCAGTGGAGAGACGACTGCCAGGCCGCCAGGAGCAGGTGGTCGAAGACCACCTCGTAGCTGTCCGGCGGCAGGGTGCGCTCCCGGAGGTGGAGGACCTCCCGGTAGCGGGCCACCGCCTCCTCCCGCCGGCCGAGCTTCCACAGGGCCTCGGCCATGCCCCGGAGGACGTAGGGCATCTCCGGGTGGTAGGGCCCGTAGGCCTCGAGGTAGGCCTCCCGGCTGCGCCGGAAGTGCTCCAGGGCCTCCTCGGGCCCCGCGAGGGTGAAGGCCAGGACGCCCAGGTCCAGCTCGTTCAGGGCCCACAGGCCGGCGTCCTCCCGGCCCGCGGCCTGGAGGGCCTCCTGGACCTCCAGGAAGAGGTCCCGGGCCTCCTGGTGCCGGAGCTGCTCCAGGCGCACCTGTCCCAGTCGGTTGGTGGCCAGGAGGTAGCGGGGGTCCGCTGGACCGGCAGCGGCCCGGACGGCGGCCAGGTGGGTCTCCGCCTCGTCCAGGTCGTAGGTCCGGCCCAGGGCCCAGCCCAGGTACAGGCGGGCGTCCAGGGCCGTCGCCGCCTCCTCGGCCCCCCCCCCGCCGGCCTCGGCCAGGGCCACGGCCTGGCGCAGGGGGGCGATGGCGCCGTCGTAGTCATCGAGGTACAGGGAGCCCCGCCCCACCGCCACCAGGAGCCGGGCGGCCAGGTCCGGCTGGTCCAGGAGGTTGCCGGCGATGAAGGCCGACCACTGCTGGAGCCGGCGCCGGGACTCCAGGTTGCGGCGCTCCGCCAGCCCCGGGTCCAGGGTGTCCAGGAACTCCTCGACCAGGAGCGCCGCCTGGGCGACCCGGTCCCGCTCGGCCTCGGCCTCCAGGCGGGCGGCCCGGTTCACCGCCAGGAGGGCGCTGACCACGGCCAGGCCCAGGAGGGCGGCGACCTGGGCCGTGGCCAGGATCGGGTGGCGCCGCAGCCACTTCCGGGCCCGGAGGAGCGGCGAGGGACGGCGGGCCCGGACCGGCTCGTTGCGGAGGAAGCGGTCCAGGTCCTCGGCCAGCGCCCCGGCGCTCCGGTACCGCCGGGCCGGGTCGGGCTCCAGGAGCTTCAGGCAGATCCAGTCCAGCTCCCGGGGGAGGCCCCGGCGGACCTGGCTCGGCGGGCGGGGGTCCCGGCTCCGGTGCCAGAGCAGCACCTCCTCGAGGGAGGTGGCGGGCACCGCCCGCTCCAGGGTCAGGGCCTCGTAGAGGCAGGCGCCGAGGGCGTAGAGGTCGGTCGCCGGCCCCACGTCCCGAGTCCCCCGGGCCTGCTCCGGGCTCATGTAGGGGGGGGTGCCGACGGCGCCCCGGGTGTGGAGGCTCTCCCCGGCCAGGTCCTGGATCCGGGCCAGGCCGAAGTCGGCCAGGCGTAGCCGCGGTCCCTCCCGGGGGAGCTGGTCCAGGAGGATGTTGGCCGGCTTGATGTCCCGGTGCACCACGCCCTGGGCGTGGACCTCCGCCAGGGCCCGGGCCAGGTCCCGGAAGAGGCGGACCACGTCCTGCGGGCCCCCGAGGGGCCCCTCCAGGAAGCCGTCCCGGGCCTCGGCGACGGCGCCCGCCAGGGTCCGGCCCCCCGGGACGAGCTCGGTCACCAGGAAGGCGGGGGTGTCGCCCAGGTGGTGGTCGAGGACCTGGACCACCCCCGGGGAGCGGACCCGGGCCAGGGCCCGGGCCTCCCGCTCCAGGCGGTCCACCCGGCCCGGATCCAGGACCGCCAGGACGGCGTGCAGGACCTTCACCGCCACCGGGCGGGCCAGCTTCCCGTCCCAGGCCTCCCAGACCTCGGCGGAGGCACCCTGGCCGAGGCGGCGGCGGAGCCGGTAGCGGCCGGCCAGGAGCCGTCCCTCCAGCCCTGCCGGCGTCAGCCCTGCCATCGCCGGAACTGCTCCCGGATCCTCTGCAGGCGCTTGCGCACCGCCGCCGCCTTCAGCTGCAGCCGTTCGCCGATCTCCGCGGCGCTGTACCCACGGGAGCGCAGATCCACAATCTTCCGCTCCTGCGGCGCCAACCTGGCGACGAAGGTCCGCCAGTCCGCCATCCGGGTCGAGGGCCGTCCGTCGCCGGCGGCGGGCAGGACGTCGCCTTCTGGCAGGGGCTGGCGCCGGTCCTCCCGGCGGCATGCGGCCCGGGCCGCCCGCAGCTTGTCCTGGAGCTTCCAGTCCAGCCGGTTGCGGACGAGAAAGAGGAAGGGCTTGCGGCCCCGGAACTCCAGCGCCCCGAGGACGGGGACCAGGTCGCCCAGGACCGAGATCAGGATGTCCTCCCCGTCCACCAGGCGCCGGAGGCCGCCGCTGGTCGGCGCGATCTCGGCGGCCAGATCCCGGAGCAACCAGCCGCTGAACTCCTCGGCCAGCTCCCGGTCCTCCGGCATGCGGGCGTGCACCGCGGCAAGGACGGCGTCCTGGGCGTCCCACCCGGCCTCCTGCATCTGGCGCCGGGCGCCGGCCAGCACCTGCCGGTCCTGGAAGAGTGCCGCCGCCGCCGCGCCGATTCCACGGGCCGCTTCCTGGATCGCCTCGTCCGGCGGATAACCTTCATGTTCCATGTCCGGATCATAGCACGCCATCGTGAGCGCTCCGGGGGTCTGTCGGCGGCGGTGGCGGCCAGGTCCAGGCGCCCCGGCCATGGAGTAGAATCGTGCAACCATGGTTCCCCCCGCCCTTGCCCTCCTCGTGCTGGCAGCCGCCCCCCAGCAGGCCCCTGGCCTGCGGGCTCCAGCCGACCGTCCCCTACGCTTCGCCGTCATCGGCGACTACGGCCAGGCCGGGCTCATGGAGCAGCTCGTCGCCGACAAGGTGAAGAGCTGGAGCCCGGAGTTCGTGGTCACCTGCGGCGACAACAACTACCCGAGCGGTACGGCAGCGACCATCGACAGCAACATCGGCCGCTACTACCACGGCTTCATCAAGCCCTACACCGGCGTCTATGGCGCCGGCGCTCCGGACCGCAACCGCTTCTTCCCGGTGCCGGGCAACCACGACTGGTACACCCCCGGCCTCGTGCCCTATCTCAACTACTTCACCCTGCCGGGCAACGAGCGCTACTACGACGTGCGCTGGGGCCCGGTGCACCTCTTCTGCCTCGACAGCGACGTCAACGAGCCCGACGGCAACACCGCCGCGTCGGTGCAGGCGGCCTGGCTCCAGGGCGCCCTGGCCGCGAGCACGGCGCCCTTCCGCCTGGTCTTCCTCCACCACTCGCCCTACTCCTCCTCCTCCCACGGCAACCAGCTCTACGCCCAGTGGCCCTTCCAGGACTGGGGCGCGACGGCGGTCTTCGGCGGTCACGACCACTCCTACGAGCGCATCCTCCTGGGCGGCTTCCCCTACTTCGTGAACGGGCTGGGCGGGTCGAGCATCTACTCCTTCTACGCTCCGGTCGCCGGCAGCGAGATGCGCTACAACAACGACTACGGCGCCATCCTGGTGGAGGCGAGCTACCAGCGGGCGGTCGTCCAGTTCATCAGCCGGGGCGGCAACGTGGTGGACACCATCACCCTCCTGCCGGGCGGCGGCCCCCCCACCGAGGACCTGCTCCTGCCCCGGGGCTCCACCTGGAAGTACCTGGACGACGGCTCCGACCAGGGAACGGCCTGGCGGGACCCGGCCTTCGACGACTCCGCCTGGGCCAGCGGCGACGCCCAGCTCGGCTACGGCGACGGCGACGAGACCACCGTGGTCTCCTACGGCTCGAACCCGAACGCCAAGTACATCACCACCTGGTTCCGGAGCACCTTCGCCGTGGCGAACCCGGGCCAGTACCAGGACCTGCGCCTGCGGCTGCTCCGGGACGACGGTGCCGTCGTGTATCTCAACGGCGTCGAGGTCCACCGGAGCAACATGCCGGCCGGCACCATCGACTACCTGACGCAGGCCTCCACCGCCATCTTCGGCGGCGCCGAGGATGCCTTCGAGGAGGTGGTCCTGGCGCCTTCCCTGCTGGTGGCCGGCAACAACACCCTGGCGGTGGAGATCCACCAGGTCAACGGCACCAGCTCCGACATCTCCTTCGACCTGGAGCTGGCCGGTACCCTCCCCGCCACGACCCTGGTCCCTGCCGGCGCGGTCTGGCGCTACCGGGACACGGGCGTGGCGCCGCCGCCGTACTGGAAGGGCGTGCACTACAACGACGCCACCTGGAGCGCCGGGCCGGCCCAGCTCGGCTACGGCGAGGGCGACGAGGCCACCGTGGTGAGCTTCGGGCCGGACCCGAACAACAAGCACATCACCACCTGGTTCCGCCACTCCTTCACCGTCGCCAATCCCGGCGCCTTCCAGCGCCTGGAGCTCTCGGTGGTCCGGGACGACGGCTGCATCGTCTACCTGAACGGCCAGGAGGTCTTCCGGAGCAACATGCCCGAGGGCCCGCCGACCGCCACCACCCGGGCGCCGATGACCATCTTCGGCGCCGACGAGAACGTCTTCATCACCACGTGGGTGGACCCGGCCCTGCTCCGGGCCGGCAACAACGTCCTGGCGGTGGAGGTCCACCAGGAGCGACCCGACTCGAGCGACCTGTCCTTCGACCTGTCCCTGACCGGGCGCTGAACCGGAATCGGTCCGCGTGGCATCATGGAGGGCGGAGGTAGCCCGCCATGACCGCTGTCGCGTTCCTTCCCCTCCTCCTCGCCGGGCTCCAGCAGCCGTCGGCCTGGGATCCCCAGGGCAACGCCGTCCGCCCGGCGGACGGGGCGCGCCCCGCCGTCGCGGTGCGCCCCGCGCCGCCGCCACCGGCGGCCCCCTTCCCCTTCCAGGCCGGCTTCCCGGTCCAGCTTCCCGGCAGCGGGCTGATGGTCACCACCGCCGACCTGGACGGCGACGGCCGGGTCGAGATCGCCCTGCGCAGCAACGACGAGGCCTCGGCCTTCTCCAACTGGGTCCACCTCCTCGACTGGCAGGGCAACGCCCTCCCCGGCTGGCCCCGGAACCAGGCCGGCCCGGGCGTCAACCTGGTCTCCACCTGGAACGCGCCGGCCCTGGCCGACGTGGACGGCGACGGCCTGGGCGAGGTGGTGGTGGCCTGCGCCGACTACGGCATGGGCATGTACCGGACCTGGGCGTACGAGCTGGACGGCTCGGTGGTCGCCGGCTTCCCCCTGGTGGACGGCTGGCCCGCCGGCGTGGACGGCGACAACACCGCCAGCCCGGTCGTGGTGGACCTGGACGGCGATGGCGCCCTGGAGATCCTCGTCCCCTGCATCGAGGACGCGAGCTCCGGCGACGACCTCGTCTGGCTCTACGCTTACGAGGGCGACGGCACCCTCGTCGCCGGCTGGCCGGCGCGCATGACCGCGCCCAACAAGCCGCCCTTCGGTTCCACCAACCGGCCGGACATGTTCCTGGCGGCCGACCTGGACGGCGAGGGCGAGCCGGAGATCGTCCTGCCGGTGGTCCAGGACCGCATCCTCCACGGCCTCGACGCCACGGGCCGGCCGACGCCGGGCTCCTGGCCGGTGCAGAACCCGCTGGCGCCGACCTTCATGCGCCAGCCCGTCGCCGCCGACCTGGACGGCGACGGCGGCCTCGAGGTGGCGGCCTGCTCCTCCTACGACTGGTTCGTCCTCGAGCCTTCGGGACGGGTCGCCTACCACTGGCGGACCGAGCCCGACGAGGTGTACCGGGGCCCGGTGCCCGGCGACCTGGACGGCGACGGCCGGCTGGAGCTGGTGGCCGGCACCCTGCAGGGCAAGGTGTACGCCTTCGAGATGGACGGCACGCCCTTGCCGGGCTGGCCGGTGGACCTGGGCGCCGCCGCCGAGGTCTGGGGCCTGCCAGCGACGGGCGACGTCACCGGCGACGGCGTGGACGACGTCGTCTTCGGGGCCTACGACGGCCAGCTCTGGGCCCTGGACGGCACCGGCGCGGTGGTGCCCGGCTTCCCGGTGCTCTTCGCCCCCGCCTGGGACCGGGGCGGGGTGGCCGGCGCCCCGGTCATCCTGGACCTCGACGGCGACGGCGACGTGGAGGTGCTCTTCGCCAACGTGGACAACATCTTCTACTCCGGCGACTGCCAGCTCTTCTGCTACGACCTGCCGGCGGCGTGGACCGGGCAGACCACCTGGCCCATGCACCGGGCCGACCCGCGCTGCAGCGCCGCCCTGCCGCCCCCCCCCGGCGCCGCCCGGCTCACCGAGAGCCACGACCGGGTCTCCCTCTTCCAGCCCTGGCCGGTGCGTTTCGACGCCGACTTCGGGCCGGCGGCCGCCGGCCTGCCCTACGTGGCCGTGGCCGGGCGCAGCGGCCGCTACCCGGGCACCGTGGTCCAGGGCATCGAGGTCCACCTCAACCCCGACCCGCTCACCCGCTACACCTGGCTGCACCCGAACCAGGGCGCTCTCGCCGCCTGGCAGGGCGTCCTCGACGCCCAGGGCCGCGCCAGCTTCACCCTCGACCTCACCCAGGGTTCCCTGCCGGTGGCCGCCGGCGACGTCCTCGAGGTCCTGGTCGGCCTCCGCGGAGGCGGCGGCAGCGTCGGCGGCATCCCGACGCCGACCACCCTCTACGTGGAGCCGTGAAAGAGGAGCCGGCATGCCGGGCAGGATGTGTGGTACGCTGATTGAATCGTGACTTGTCTCGGAACGGAATCCACTCCGGATGTCGGTGCGATCGAGGTACAGGATGATGAGTGATCTTCGTAGGCTCGTTGGAACCTGGGCAGCCCTGGCCCTTGGCACCGCTCCCGTCCTGGCCCAGGGAGGCGAGTGGCGGATGGAGGCGGCGCGATACGCCAGCCCGTGGCCGGTCTACCTGGGTGCTTCCATCGCCGCCGGGGCCGACCTCGACGGCGATGCGATCCCCGACTTCGTCGCCGGCGCTCCCGGCTACGGGAGCAGGGCGGAGGGCCTGGTGCTCGCGTGGTCCGGGGCCACCGGCAGGGAGCTCTGGTTTTTTGTCGGGCCGACCGCCCTGGCCGGCGCAGGCCGGGCGGTGGCCTTCGTGCCGGACCTGGACGGCGATGGATGGACCGACGTGCTGGTCGGTGCCCCGGATGCCATGATCGGTGGCGTCTACACGGGCGAAGTCCACCTCCTCTCCGGGCGCGACGGGCGTCTGCTGCGCACGATTCCCGGCTACACCTCCTCCTTCTCCAACGGCGAGTCCTTCGGCTCCTCACTCCTGGGCGTGCCCGACCTGGACGGGGACGGCGCAGGCGACCTTGTGGTCGGCTCTCCGGGCGCGGACGATCCCAGCCGGCAGTGGTACAGCACTGGCCGCGTGGACGTCTATTCCGGTGCCACGGGCGCCCTGCTCTCCCGTACATGGGGGGCAACAGAAGGAGAGGCCTTGGGCAGCTCCTTCGCTCTCCTCGAGGACATCACCGGAGACGGCCGTCCGGAGACCGCTGTCGGGGCGCCGGGCTACGTCTCCTGGATCCCACCCTGGCCGCCTCCCGACGAGGGCAGCATCGTGATCCTGGACCCGTTCCGCGGGCGCAGCCTGCAGCGCTTCGTCGGGGACACATACGAAAGGCTCGGCCACGCCCTGGCCCGCGTTCCGGACCTCGACGGGGACGGGTTCCCCGAGATCGCAGCCAGCGGGAGGGGTCCCGAATCGGCCTCCGGCGGCTCACTCCGGCGTGGCTCGGTCACCGTGCTGTCCAGCCGAACCGGCCAGCGGCTCTGGCAACGAGTAGGCGAGGACCGTGAGGAACTTGGCTATGCCCTGGCGTTCGCCGGCGACGTGGACCGGAACGGCATCCAGGACATCGTGGTCTCGCGCCGCCAAACTCCTACTCGTCCCTCGGCACTGGTCATCCTCGACGCCCCGGACGGACGGACACGCTGGGAGATTCCCTACCCGAAGCCATACGGCAGCTTCTTCGGCGGACTGGCCAGCGACTTCGACCTGGATGGCGACGACCTGCCGGAGATTGCAGCAGGAGACATGGACTTCCGTCTGCCTGGCTCGTACACCAGCGACGGCGCCGTGGCGCTGTTCCGCCTCGATCCCTGGCTCCACGCCAGCGCCACCGAGCTCTCGGCGGCTACCGGCGGCAGCATCGTGTACCAGGTGGACTTCCCCGACTCCGTGGGGCTCATGCGCTTCGCCCTCCTGGGCTCGACCACCGGCACCGGCCCCACCGTCCTGAAGGACGTGGCCGTGCCCCTGACCGACGACGCCCTCTTCCAGCGCATGCTCTCGGGCCAGGTCTCCCCCTGGCTGGCCGGAACGCCGGGGCTCCTCGATGCCTTCGGCGACGCCACCGTCTTCCTCAACGTCCCCGCCGGCGGCCTCGCGGCCTGGGTCGGCCGCACCTTCTACGCCGCCGCCGTCGTCTACCACCCCATGCCCGTCCTCTCCACCGCCGCCGTGCCCCTCGTCATCCGCCCGTAGGTGGCGCCTCCTCCTCCTCTCCGCCGCCCGCAGGCTGGAAGACGAAGCGATCCTCCGGGAAGGAGGAGCGGCGGCGGAGGTCGGTGACGCGCAGCTCCACGTGGTCACCCTCGGGCGTGGCCAGGGTGACCCGGCGCGGGACGCCGGCGGCGTCGAGCTCCACCACCAGGTCGGCGCGCGGGGACTGGAGGCCAGGGAAGCGCTCCCGGTCGAGGGTCGCCCGCAGGTGGCGCGCCGCGCCGGGACCGCCGTCGCCTGCCGGAGCCAGGACCACCTCCTCGAGCCCCTCCCAGAAGCCGTCGAGGGCGGCGGCGGCGTGGCCCGGCAGCAGGTCGGCCAGGGTGCCGGCCGTGCCCTGCGGGTAGGAGAAGCTCCCGTGCAGGCCCTGGCCGCGGAGCTCCAGGTGCACCTTCTCGCCGTCGGCCACGACCTGCCAGCCGCCGGGCGTCTCGCCCTCCGGCCCCAGGCCGGTGCCGTCGATGCGCAGGGCGAAGTGGCGGCCGTCCTGCCAGGCGAAGGTGCCGGTCGCCGCGTAGCTGTTGCCGTCCACCCGCCCGGTCAGGACGAGGAGGCACTCAAAGGGCTGCTCCCCGAGGGTGGCCAGCGCCTGCCGGAGCACCGCGGCCCCAGTCACGGGCCCGGGTGCGGAGGTGGTTGCCGGGGGCGCCGGCTCCTGGGCACGGACCGGGGTCGCGGCAAGCGGCAAGGGCAGGACGAGGGCCGCCAGGGCGAGGCCGGCCGTGGCAAGACTGTGGGCGGAGGTGGGCATCCGGGTCGTGCCTGGAGGAATCGGGGCCCGTCCTGCGGCCGGCCCCCACGGTCGCCAGGCTACTCCTGCTCCTGCTGGACGAGGACCCAGATCCTCTTCAGGGGCAGTTCCGCCTGCACCTCGTCCGGCAGGTCCGGGTAGAGCCGGAACACCTCGCGCAGGAGATCGTCGGAGTCCCACAGCCGCAGGTCGAAGTAGCTGCGCATGGCTTCCTTCTCGACGGTCCCCTTGTAGCCGGCCCAGGAGACGAAGAGCCCCTTCTCGGCACCGAAGTTGCTCATGGCGCCCTGGAGTTCCCGGACGGAGCGCACGTCGGCCGGCGTGCCGCCACTCTTGACCTGCACGGCGATGCGCGGGCTGTCCAGGCCCAGGGGGCCGGAACCGGCCAGGATGTCCACGCCACCATCCGGGCCCGCTGGCGAGACGTGGACACGGTAGCCCCGGGCCGTGAGAACGGCGCGTGACGTAGCTGCGAATCTGGTCGAGGGCCACCTCCTCGAGGTCGGGGCCCGCGTCGCTGCTGGCTTCGGCCGCCGGGGCCTGGGCCGGAGGCTTGCGGCCCTGCAGGAGTGCACGCATGCGCTTCTCGGCCTCGTTGCGCCGGATGCGGCAAACGGTCATCAGGGAGCCGAGAGAGTAGAGGAGGTCCTGCTCGAGGTCCCCCCGCTGCACCTCCTGCTTCCACGCCACCGGCCGTGTGTGCCGGATCCCACCCGGAAGGTCGCTGCGATAGCGGTAGTCGCCGGCCACCTCCCCGAGCTTGACGACCGGTCGCCGCTTGAGGGGCAGGGCCACCAGGTCGCCGGGTTTCATCTCCGTGGCGAAGGCCCAGGCCTGCGAGGCCCAGGCGGCCACGGTGCGGTCCTTCGCTTCCGAGTACGACTTCGCGACGGCCGCCTGCAAGGCCGCCTTGCGCGGGAATCCCGAGAGATCCGGCAGCCTCGACCAGCCGATGACCGCCAGGTTCTGCTCCAGGGCGAGCTCCTCGAACTCGCCGCTCCGTCCCGCCCGAACAAGCCACAGTGTCATGCCGTGTGTCCCTCCGGCACCCTTGTACCACAGCCCATGGTTCACGATACTGTAATCGTGATGCTTTCCCGGCCGCCATGCACGCCCGGCAGGAGGACGAAGCGGCGCATCCGGTCAGCGGCGGGTCCTGGGCACCACGACCTCCCGCGCCCGCTGCTCGCCGGGCTGGACGGGGGGGACGGGCACCTCGACCGGCTGCCAGCCCTCGGCCTCGGCCTGGAGGAAGCACTCCTCGCGGGCCGGTAGCACGAGGGTGGGGGCTTGGACCGGTTACGTATGTGGGGCGGTGGAAGATCGCCCAGCAGGCGCTTGTCGGGGCGGCGGCGTACAACCTCATCGAGCGGAAGGTCCACCCGGCGCGATGGCCAGAGGGCTCTTCATGTGCCGACGCCGTCTTCCAACCTCCAGCTAGTACCCCCCCGCCTCCTCGAACAGCCGGTTCACGATCCGGGTGATGGCGGCCTCCTCCCAGGGCAGCCAGGCGCCGCCGTTGGCGAGGACGATGACGCCGGCGCCGTCGGACAGCCGGTACCACATCTCGGTCGAAGCGCCCGTGTCGCCGCCGCTGTGGCCGATCCGGTCCTCGCCTTCGTGGTCCCAGTGGTAGAAGGCCAGGCCCTGGGTGGGATCGCTCGGGTACTGGGGCCGGCGCATCTCGAGCACGGCCGCCCGGGACAGGACGCGGCTGCCCTGGAAGACGCCGTCCTGGATGTGCGCCACCAGGAAGCGGGCGAGCTGCAGGGCCGAGCTGCGGAGCTGGCCGTCGGGGTAGTCGGGGTAGCCGTAGTGGCCGTCGGTGTGGTAGCGGCGGGTCCGGTGGTTGAACTCGTAGGGCAGGGCGACGCGGGCCGGGTCCAGGTCCCGGAGGAACCAGGCCGTTTCCTGCATGCCCAGGGGCTGGAAGATGTGCTGCTCGCACCACCGGTCGAAGGGGACGCCGCCGACCCGCTCCACCATCCCCCCCACCAGGGCGAAGCCGATGTTGCTGTACCGGGTCTGCGTGCCCGGCGCCCAGGGGTAGAAGTTGCGCCCGGCGTCGTAGTTGCGGCCGAAGGGGAGCAGGTAGTTCCCCAGGTAGCGGTCCAGGGGCACCGGCGAGTCCCCGGGCACGTAGTAGCCCTCGATGACGTCCCAGTTGTCCTGGATGCTCGAGCTGTGGGCCAGGAGCTCGCGGAAGGTGATGGGCACCGCCGGGTGGCTCGGGTTCTCGACCGCGGCGAAGGCCGGCAGGTACCGGTTGACGCCGTCGTCCAGGTCCAGGAGCCCCGCATCCACGAGCTGCATCAGGGCGGTTCCGGTGACCGTCTTGGACACCGAGGCGAGCATGAAGAGGGTGTGCTTCGTGACCGGCACCTGGCGCTCCAGGTCCGCCAGCCCGTAGGCGCCCGCCCAGACCGCCGTGCCGTGCTTGACGATGCAGGCCTGGAGCCCCGGCACGTGGGCCCGCTGCATCTGGTCCTGGATGAAGCGGTCCAGGTCCTGGTCCCGGCCCGGAGCTCCGGCGAGGGGCAGGAGCAGGCTCGCCAGGGCGAGGCCGGCGGTGGCGAGGCGGCGGACGATTTCCACCTATGCTGGACGGCGCCAGCACCGTGCCCGTTCCATGCTCCACGCCGCGCTGCTCCTCCTCCTCTGCCAGGCCCCCGAGGCGGATCCGCCGCCCGCCCCCCGGACCTGGCAGCTCGAGCTCGACCCCTGGGCTACCCTCTGGTTCGAGGTCCGGGCCCGGGCCGCGAAAGGCGCCGAGCCGGCCGACCTGCCGGGCATGGCGGCGGCGGTGGAGGCCGCCCACCGCGTCGAAGAAGCCCTGGGCGACTCCCGCCTGTGGCCGCTCCTGGACGCCCGGGCCGCCGGCTGCGCGAACCCGGCGGAGCTCCGTGCGGTTTTCGCGGCGCTGCCCGACCCGATGCCCCTGCGGGGCGGCCGCAGGATGGAGGTGCGGGCGCCGGCCCTGGCCCTGGCCGACGCCCTCGCAGCGGCGTGGCCGGCGTGGCGGGAGCAGGCCTGGCCGGCCCGGGAGAAGGACCTGGACCCCCTCCGCCGGCAGCTCCAGGAACGCCTCGACACGGCCGGAGACGCTCTCCTCCGGTTCCTCCACGAGCCCCTGGAGCTCCCCCCCCCGGTGGCACCGCTGCGCGTGGTCCTGCTGCCGAGTGCTCCCCCCCCGGGCGGCGTGACCCTCCGGGCCATGGGCGGGCCGCTGTCCTTCGTGGAGGTCACCGACCTCGAACCCGGCCTCGTCCTCGAGGCCATCCTCCACGAGAGCCTGCACCAGCTCGCCGCCGCGACGCCCGGCAACGCAGGAGGGATCACCCGGGACCTCCAGGCGCGGCTGCGCGAGGCCGGCGTCACGCCTCGGGACCGCCTGTACCGGGACCTCCCCCACGCCGTGCTCTTCGTCCACGCCGCCGCGGCCGTGCGCCGCTTCCTCGCTCCCGGGCACAGGGACTACGGCGAGGTCCGCGGCACCTATGCCCGCCTCGGCCCGGCCGCCAGCACCGTCCGGCGCACCTGGCCCCGCTACCTCGCGGGCGAGCTGCAGCGCGAGGAGGCCCTGGACCTGCTGGTGCGCTAACCGCCCCCCGCCAGCTCCCGGCTGCCCAGGAAGACCTCGCCGGTGGCGCCGTGGATGGTCACCACGTCGCCCTTGTGGAGGCTGGCCACCACCTGGCCCGAGGCGTCCCGGACCACGGCCTCCTTCTTCCGGGAGAGGACCTCCAGGCCGGCGGCGCTCATCACCGCCGAGTAGGAACGGTCCTCGAGGCCGTTGACGGCCACCGCGGCGTGGGCCGTGGAGCCGCCCTTCATGGTCAGCAGGCCCTGGGCCGAGAGGATCAGGGGGATGTCCTCGGGGGTCGGGTTCTCCACCACGAGCAGCACCCCGTCCACCCCGTCCTGCTCCGCCGCCCGGGGCGCCAGCTCGGCCAGGTCCTCCTCGCAGAAGGCGATCAGGCCCCGGAAGCCCCCCCCGCAGACGCCGATGCCCCGGGTCAGGGGCTCGCCGGGGTCCACGAGCTCCCGGACCACCCGGGCGCCGATGGCCGCCGTCCGGCACTGGAGCACGCTCAACACGCCCCGCTCGACGGTGAACTCCACCTCCTGGTCGGTGCCCATGAAGCGGCGCAGCTTGCCGACGTTGTGGCGGAGGCGGGCGCTGAAGCGGGGCATCAGCTCCTCCAGCTCCCGCAAGGGACGGAAGGAGCGGGTGGTGCCGGCCACCAGGTCGTCGCCGGCGGCGCTGAACTTGAAGTCGCCGACGAACTCCCGGAGCCCGTTCTCGTTGACTGCGGTCCGGGAGACCACCCCGGTGAGCGACGCCCGGGCCTCGTCCATGCCAGGCCCGACGCTGTCGTTCCGGTGGTTGCCGAAGGCCATCTCCTGGACCACCACGGCGGTGTGCCAGGTGTCGCAGAAGCGCTTGATCTCCCGGTAGCGCCGGGCGGTCTCGCTGTGCCAGGACTCCAGCACCGCCTCCACCGAGGCCCGGAGCTGCCGCCGCGGCTCGGCCAGGAGGGCCGCCAGCTCGTCGCCGTGCCCCTTGTGGCGGATGGCGGTCTTGGTGGCCTCCACGACCTCCCGGAGGGCCTGCCAGGGCAGCTCGTCCTTGAAGCGGACGCCGTGGCGCTTCTTGGCCGCCTCCACGAGGTCGAAGGCCTCCAGGTCCAGGCGCCAGCGGGCGTGGGCGAAGGTGACCAGGAAGCGGCGGTAGGAGTCCCAGGCGTGCCAGGGGTCGTCCTCGGCCAGCTTCCCGGTGATGGCGTCGTTCATGCCCACGAAGAGCACCGTGTCCAGGATGCCCGGCATGGAGAAGACCGAGCCGCCCCGGACCGCCACCAGCAGGGGCGCCTCCGGGTCACCGAAGCGGCGCCGGTCGCCGTCCCGCCGGGCCAGGTCCTCCTCGAGGATGGCCATGTGCTCGTCCACCAGGCGCTGCAGGGCCTCGGGATCCCGGTGCAGGCCGGAGCGGCCGACGGTGGTCGGCAGGACGTAGCCGTCCCGGGTCGGGACGTTGAGCCAGGCCATGTACAGGAGCCCGCTGCCCTTGCCGCCGTAGAGGTCCCGGAGGCAGCCCTCGCCGGCCCGGCCCTCGACCCGGGCGGCGATCTCCTCCCGGTGGGAGAGGTGCAGCACCGGCGCCTCGGGCACCGGCGCCTGCCCCCCCCCGGGAACCGGCATCTCGCCGCCCACGTCCCTCCGGGCCTGGATGCTGGTCGCCGCCAGGTCGGCGAAGTTGACCATGCTGTTGAGGTCGTGCAGGTAGCGCTGCAGGTTGGCCAGGACGGCGCGCAGCTCCTCCTCGTCCAGGCCAAGCCGGGCCCGCATCTTCTCGAAGGGCGCCGTGACCCGGCGCAGGATCATGTGGTAGACCCGCCCGACCGCGCCGAGGATGTTCTGGAGCTCGCCGTCGCTCCGGCCGCCGGCCACCAGCATGTCCCCCAGGTCCCGGGCCTCCCGGGACTGGAGACCGTCGTGGACCAGGTTGTGGGCGCAGGCGTGGATGATCTCCACGCACTCCCCGAGGTCCACGCCCTCCTCGCCGAAGTGGCTGGCCACGTGCCGCAGGCACATGTAGCCCATCTCCTCCAGGAGGCAGTCGAGCTGGGCCAGGAGCAGGGACTGGCCCTCGAAGGCCGCGGCGGCGCGCAGGGTCCCGACCCGCTCCCGGAGCTCCCGGAGGCGCCGGAAGGCCGGCAGCCAGGCCTGCTCCCGATAGGCTGCCAGGGTGCCGTCCAGACCCCGGAAGAGCTCGTCCTGCCAGGCGCTCCGGGCCTCGGCGACGAAGGTCTCGGCCTCCCGGCGCAGGCGCCGCTCGCTGCCGGTGGCGTCGAAAGCCGGATCCTCGGGGTTGGCCCGCTCCAGCTCGGCCAGCAGCGCCTGGAAGCCCCCCCCCAGGCCAGCGGGCAGGTGCACATCCCGGACCTTCTGCTGGAGGATGCGCAGGTGGTGGTAGTAGGACCAGCGGTTGCGGGCGCGAATGCCCTCGCTCACGAGGGTGTCCACCTCCTCGGGCAGGCTGTGCCCGAAGGGGCAGCGCAGGAGCGCCGCGGCGTAGGCCTCCCGCCACTCCTCGAGGCGGCGGAGGAGCTCGGCGTTGCCGAGGAGGCGTTCCAGGTCGGCCACCAGCCTGGCCACGACCTCCCGGACGTGGGCCTGGCCCCGGGCCTCCTCGTCCGCGGCGGCCGGGGCCGGCAGGCCCAGCTCGGCCAGGCGGCCGGCGGTGCCGGTCTCCAGCCAGTCCTCGTAGGCCCGGGCGATGCGCAGCGTGCGTCGGCCCAGGGCGTGGTGGCTGCTCCGGCGCAGCTCGTTGACGATGGCGCTGCCCCGGACGTGCACCTCGGCCAGCTCGATGGTGGTGTTCCAGACCCGGTCGATGTGGTTCGGCTGGCCGAGGAGGCCGGAAAGGTTGCGCACCAGGACCCGGGCCAGGAGCGACAGGCGCCGGCACATGCGACCGTCCAGGAAGCGCACCAGCTCGGTCTTCAGGTTGTTGACCTCGGGCTGGAGGTTCTTGGCCCGGAGGAACTCCTGCACCGGGACGCTGCACAGCCGGGCCACCAGGTGCCGGAGGAGGTGGTTGGCCTCGGTCCGGTTGGTGCAGTCGTTGATGCGCTGGAGGAGGGCCGCCAGGTCCCGGAGGCGGGTCAGGGGAGGGAGATCGATCTCGCCGGGGAAGGCGAAGATGGCCGCCTCGAGGTCCACCACCTCGCCGGTGCAGCCGGCCCGGGCGAGGATGCCGGCGTCGGTGAGAATGCGCCCGGGCGGGCAGGGCTCGACGGACAGGCAGAGGACCTCCTCGCCCCGGACCAGGTGCAGGACCAGGCGTCCGGCGGCGATCCAGGGCAGGAGGACGCCATCGGGGCAGCGGAAGAAGCGGTTGTTGGCGACGCCGAAGGGCCGGTCCCGCCGGGCCAGGGCGTCCTTCACGTCCAGGTAGCGGCGGGTGGCGGCCCGCTGGTCCTCGGCATCGCCGGCCGTGTAGGCCCGGGCCAGCTCCCGGTCGATGGCCACGACCTCGGCGGTCTCGGCCGCCGTGAAGACGCCGGGCAGGAGGGAGGCGCCCGCCGCCGGGCCTGGAGGCCGCTCCTCGGCCTCCGCCTCGGCCTCCGCCTCGGCCTCGGCCACCGCCCCGGCGCCCCGGCGTTCGCC
>CAYMFV010000014.1:0-20265 GCA_964389745.1 uncultured Planctomycetales bacterium
AGGGCAAGAGCGACGCCGAGGTCATGCGCTTCTGCCAGAGCTTCATGACCGAGCTCTCCCGCCACATCGGCCAGTTCACCGACGTGCCGGCCGGGGACATCGGTGTCGGCGGCCGGGAGATCGGCTTCCTCTTCGGCCAGTACAAGCGCATCCGCAACGAGTTCACCGGTGTCCTCACCGGCAAGGGCCTGAGCTGGGGCGGCAGCCTGATCCGTCCCGAGGCGACCGGTTACGGCTCGGTCTACTTCGCCGCCGAGATGCTCGCCACCCGGGGGGACAGCCTCGCCGGCAAGACCTGCCTGGTGTCGGGCTCCGGCAACGTGGCCCAGTACACGGTGGAGAAGCTCAACGAGCTGGGCGCCAAGGCGGTGACCCTGTCGGACTCGAACGGCTTCATCCACGATCCCGACGGCATCACCCCCGAGAAGCTGGCCTGGGTCATGGACCTGAAGAACGTGCGCCGCGGCCGCATCCGGGAGTATGTCGAGCAGTTCCCGAACGCCACCTACACCGAGGCCGACGCGAGCCTGGACCACAACCCGATGTGGGCCATCCCGGCGGACTGCGCCTTCCCCTCGGCCACCCAGAACGAGATCAACGGCAAGGACGCCGCCACCATGGTGGCCAATGGCGTGCAGCTCGTCTCCGAGGGGGCCAACATGCCGACGACCCTCGACGGCGTGGCCATCTTCCTGGACAAGGGCATCCTCTACGGGCCCGCCAAGGCCGCCAACGCCGGCGGCGTGGCGGTCTCCGGTCTCGAGATGTCCCAGAACAGCCTGCGCCTGGCCTGGACCCGGGAAGAGGTGGACCAGCGCCTCCAGGGCATCATGAAGAGCATCCACAAGGCCTGCCAGGAGGCCGCCGAGGCCTACGGCACGCCGGGCAACTACCTGAACGGCGCCAACATCGCCGGCTTCCTCAAGGTCGCCCACGCGATGATGGACCAGGGCCTGGTCTGACGACCAGCCGGGAGGGCCACCGGCCCGCCGGCCTGCGGCCCGGTTCCCCCGAGGGGAGCCGGGCCGCCTTGCTTCCCGCCGCGGCCGCGGAACAATGGCCCCGCCAACCATGGTCCCGCAACCCGCACGCACGCCCGGATCGCCCATCCCCAGTCGCTCGGGCATCAAGGGCTTCGAGCTGCTCATGCCCTTCCGCATCCGGGAGGTGCTCCTGGTCAGCAGCCTCTACGACGCCTTCATCATGGAGGAAGAGGGGCAGATCCTCGAGCCCCTGCTGGCGGACTACAGCAACCTCAACCTGCGCTATGCCCCCCGGGTGCGCCGGGCCTCCTCCTCCCTGGAGGCCATGGACATGCTCTCGAGCCAGGAACGCTTCGACCTGGTCATCCTCACGCCGCAGCTCGCCGACGTGGATCCGGTGGAGTTCGCCCGGGAGATCAAGGAGGAGCACGCGCCCCTGCCCGTGGTGCTGATCGGCTACGACACCACCGCGATTCGTTCCCTGGTGGGTCGAGGCCGGCAGAGCCCCTTCGACGCGGTTCTCCTGTGGACCGGCGACAGCCGGGTCCTGGTGGCGGCCATCAAGCTGATCGAGGACCGGATCAACTTCCTGCACGACTCGAGCCGGGTCGGGGTCCAGGCCGTGCTCCTGGTGGAGGACTCCCTCACCTTCCTCTCCTTGTACCTGCCCCTGCTCTACACTGAGATCCTCCTCCAGTCCCAGCGTGTGATCGCCGAGAGCCCCAACCTCTCCCACAAGCTGCTCCGCCTCCGGGCTCGACCCAAGGTCCTCCTCGCCCAGGACGTGGAGACCGCCTGGGAGACCTTCGCCGAGCACGGCCAGAACATCCTCGGCATCATCTGCGACGCCGGGCTGCCACCGCGCCGGGGTGAGGACCCCGACCCCGAGGCCGGCTTCGCCCTGGTCCGGCGCATCCACGAGGCGGACCCCCTGGTGCCGGTGCTCATCCAGTCGGCGGATCCGGGCAACGAGGAGCAGGCCCTCTACCTTGGGGCCGCCTTCCTGGACAAGAACACGCCGCGCCTCCAGCAGGGCATCCGCCAGTTCATGCTCGAGAACTGCGGCTTCGGGCCCTTCGTGTTCCGCAGCCCCGACGGCACCATCCAGGGCCAGGCCGCCAACATCCGCGAGCTGGAGCGCCTGGTGCGGACGGTGCCCGACGACTCCCTGATCTTCCACGCCATCCACAACCACTTCTCCACCTGGCTGCGGGCCCGCACCGAGTTCTCCCTGGCCGACCTCCTGGCACCCAAGGGCGTCACCGACTTCCCCAGCGCCGCCGCCCTCCGCTCCTACCTGGTGAAGACCCTGCACGAGGCACGCCGGGAGAACCAGCGCGGCGTGGTGGCGGACTTCAACCCGGGCCAGTTCGATTCCACCATCTCCTTCTCCCGGATCGGCCACGGCTCCCTAGGGGGCAAGGCCCGGGGCCTCGCCTTCATCAACTACCTGCTGCGCTACTACGAGATGGGCGAGTCCTTTCCGGATGTGGAGATCACGGTGCCCCCGGTGGTGGTGGTCTCCACGGAGTACTTCGACCGCTTCATGGAGGAGAACGGGCTCTACACCGTGGCTAGCGAGAGCCTGACCCAGGAGCAGCTCCGTCGCCGTTTCCTCTACTCCAGCCTGCCCCGGGACCTGGTGGAGGACCTGCGGGCCGTGCTCCGCTCCTTCGAGGGCCCGCTGGCCGTGCGTTCCTCCTCGCTCCTCGAGGACAGCCACCTGCAGCCTTTCGCGGGCATCTACGAGACCTACATGCTCGCCAACGCCGCCGAGTCGGAGGAGCTACGCCTCCGGGACCTGGTCCAGGCCATCAAGCTGGTCTACGCCTCCACCTTCAGCGACCGGGCCAAGGCCTTCCTCCGGGCGACCCCCTACCTGCCGGAGGAGGAGAAGATGGCGGTCATCCTGCAGCAGGTCTTCGGCCGGTGGCACGGCCGGCGCTTCTATCCCACCTTTGCTGGCATCGCCCGTTCCCACAACTACTACCCCCATGGCCCCATCCGTCCGGATGACGGCGTGGCCTTGGTGGCCCTGGGCCTGGGCCGGCTGGTGGTGGAGGGCCTCGGCGGCCTGCGCTTCTGCCCCCGGCATCCCCAGCACCTGCCCCAGTTCTCCGATCCCAAGGACATCCTGGAGAACGCCCAGCGCACCTTCTTCGCCATCGACCTGGAGGACCAGAGCAGCGATCCCGCCAGCCAGCCCCGGGCCTTCCCCATCGCCACCGCCGATGAGGACGGGGTCCTCTCCCTCCTCGCCTCCACCTGGTGTCCCGAGGAGGAGGTCATCCGGGACGGCACCTCCCGGCCCGGGGTCCGGGTGGTGACCTTCGCCAGCATCCTCAAGCACCGGAGCTTTCCCCTGCCGGAGGTGGTCGACGAGCTGCTGCGCTTCGCCGCCTGGGGTCTCGGCTCGCCGGTGGAGATCGAGTTCGCCGTGGACCTGGAGACGCCGCCCGAGGAACGCCGGCGGCTCGCCCTCCTGCAGATGCGGCCCATGGTGGTGAGCCAGGAGGGGGACGGCATCGACCTGGCCTCTCTGCGCAACGAGGACCTGGTGGTGGCCAGCGACCGGGCCCTGGGCAACGGCCGCATCGAGGGCCTCCGAGACATCCTCCTGGTGGACCCTGCGGACTTCGACCGGGCCCGCAGTGCCGAGACCGTCCGGGTCATCCGGGACCTCAACGCCGCCCTCCAGCGGGAGGGCCGGCCCTTCCTGCTCATCGGTCCCGGCCGCTGGGGCAGCCGCGACCCTTGGCTCGGCATCCCCGTGGAGTGGAACGACATCGCCGGCGCCCGGGTGGTCGTGGAGACCGGCTTCCGCAAGCTCTACGTGGAGCCCAGCGAGGGCTCCCACTTCTTCAACAACATGACCTCCTTCCAGGTCGGCTACCTGACGGTGAACCCCCAGCGGGGGGAGGGCCTCCTGGACCTGGACTGGCTCCGGCAGCAGCCAGTGGCCACCCGCCGGCCCAACGGGGTGCTCCACCTGCGCCTGGAGCAACCCCTCCTGGTCCTCCTCGACGGCCGCACGGCCAGGGGCCGGGTGGTGAAGCCGGGGGCGGTCGGGGGCGGCGTCTAGACCGTCTGCGACGGTCGCCGCCGGGGCAGCAGCACGAAGCTCCGGCCCTCCTGCTCCTGGACGGCCCGCAGAAAGGCGCACTTCAGGCAGGCCTTCAGCTTCCGGGCCGGTGGTCCCTGGACCTCCCCGCCGCACAGGGTCCCGGCCACGACCCAGCAGATCCGCCCCCGGTCCTGGCCCCGGTTCTGGCCCGCCCACGCCCCGGGCAGCGCCGCCGGGCAGACGCCGAGTGCCTCGACCCTGGCGCCTCCGGGCTCCCGGCCGCAGCCCGTGAATTCCCAGCAGTTGATTCTCGTCATCGCCCCGTCCGGCTTTCTCCCTTCGTTCATCGACACCCACGGGAACGGACTTGAGCCCGGTTCCCTTGTCATGCTGGGGAATGGCCTGGAGGTCCCTGGGGCCCTGGCCAGGCCCATGATTCCCGCCTGGCACGCCGCCTCCCAGCCGGCCACGGGCCTCCGAAGCGGGGACGCCGGCAGCCCTAGGCAGGCGGGTCCAGGTCCTGGCGCAGGAGGAGGACGAAGCCCCGATCCTCCTGCCGGGTGACCTCGGCCATGAAGGGGCAGGCCAGGCAGTTCTTGCGCTTGCTCTCCCAGTTCCCCTGGAGCCGGCCCCGGCACAGGGTGCCCGCCACCGCCCAGCAGTAGCGGCCGGCGGCCCGGCCGTGGTTCACCCCGTCGTACTCGCTGGCCGTCGCGGCGGGGCACACGCCGAGCTCTGCCGCCCGGGCGCCTCCCGGTTCCCGGCCGCACACCAACGCCTCCCAGCAGTTCCGCCGCTCCACCTTTTCCTTCTCGCACCAGGGGCCCGGCCCTGAAGAGCTTTCCTTTTCATAACCCGTCCGCCAGGGCGGACAACCGCCCGTTCACCCGGGCTCCGGATGCTCGTTGAGCTCCAGCCGGTCCGGCCAGCCGCCGAGGACGAGGACCGGAGGCGCGGCAGGGTCCGCCTCCACCAGGCCGGGCAGGGTCAGGTGCAGGACACCCCGGCGCCATTCCTGCCCGCCGACGTGGTCGTGGCCCGCCACCCACGCGGCCACGACGCCGGGAAAGCGGGCCATGAGCTCCAGGACATCGGCGTGGTTCCACAGGAGGTGTGACGGCCGGCCGGCTCCCGGCCAGACCGGCATGTGGCAGAAGACCAGGACCGTCTCCCCTGCCCGCCCGGCCTCGGCGAGCTCCCCTGCGAGCCAGGCGAGCTGCTCCTCCCCGAGTCCTCCGTTCCAGGGCAGAGCCTGGGGATGTCCCCCCGCCGGGTGCGCCGCCAGCCAGGCCTGGCCCCGCCGGTGCTCCGGAGAGCCGGCCGGCCAGCCGCAGACGGAGAGGTCCTGGGCGTCGAGGACCAGGAGGCGCCAGGGGAGCCAGGCTCGCTCGTACCAGGCGGTGGCCAGCCCCAGGCGGGCCAGGAGCCGTTCCCGGGGCAGGGCCAGGCAGTGGTTGCCGACCACGTGCAGGAGCGGCGCCTCGAGGCCTCCAAGCACGGCCAGGACCCGATCCAGGTCCGCGGCGGTGTCCTCCTCCCGTTCCCGGCCATCCACCAGGTCCCCGAGCTGGACCACCAGGTCCGGAGCGGCGGCGTTCAGGCGCGCCACCGCCCGCTCCAGACCCCCCAGGGCAGCCCGGTAGCGGCGCGGCCCCTCGTCCGGCTTGTCGGCGAACTGGACATCGGCCAGGAGACCGATGCGGAGGGGGACGGCAGCCGGCACCCGGCCAATGTAGGGCCGGCCCGGCGAGGGCTAGAATGCCGGCCGCGAACGCGGAATGGACCGCGCCTTTACCCCCAGAGGAACCCCCATGACCCGCTACACCATCCGCAAGGCCGCCGTCGTCGGAGCCGGCAACATGGGCTCCGGCATCGCCCAGAAGATCGCCACCGAGGGCTTCCCGGTCGTCCTGGTGGACGTGGACGAGGAGCGGGCCCGGCAGGGCCTAGAGCGCATGCGCGAGCTCCTCCGCCAGGGGGTCGAGCGGGGCATCTTCAAGGAGCCCCAGGTCGAGGAGATCCTCGGCCGGGTCGAGGCCACCGCCGACTGGCAGCGCCTGGCCGACGTGGACCTGGTCGTGGAAGCGGTCTTCGAGGACCTGCAGGTGAAGCAGGACGTCTTCCGGCGCCTCGGCGAGGTCTGCCGGCCCGACGCCCTGCTGGCCACCAACACCTCCTCCTTCTACGTGAAGGACCTGGCGGCCACCGCGCCCGGGCCGGAGCGGGTCCTCGGCCTGCACTACTTCTACCACCCGGCCAAGAACCGCCTGGTGGAGGTGGTGGCCCACGCCGGTACCGATCCGGAGGCCTTCGCCGCCGCCTGGCTGTTCCAGGAGGCCATCGGCAAGACCCCGATCCGCAGCGCCGACGCGCCGGGCTTCGTGGTCAACCGCTACTTCGTGCCCTGGCTGAACGAGGCCGTACGCCTCCTCCAGGAGGGCATCGCTGACATCCCCACCATCGAGTGGGCGGCGAAGCGGGCCTTCCGCATCGGCATGGGGCCCTTCGAGCTGATGAACGTCACCGGGGTGCCCATCGCCCTGCACGCCGCCGAGACCCTCGGCCACGAGCTGGGCCTGTTCTACGCCCCGGCGGAGCGCCTGCGCCGCCAGGTGGAGTCCGGCGAGAACTGGGACCTGGCCGGCAGGGCCGACGAGAAGCTCTACGACGCCGTCGCCGACCGGTTGCTGGGCGTGGTCTTCTACGTGGCGGCGAAGCTGGTGGAGGAGAAGGTGGCCAGTGTCGAGGACACCGACATCGGCGCCCGGGTGGGCCTGCGCTGGGCCGCGGGCCCCTTCCAGATGATCAACCGCATCGGCGTGCGCCGGGCCGCCCTCCTGGCCGAGGCCGCGGTCTCGGAGCACGGCCTCGAGGTGCCGGTCTTCCTGCGCCAGGCCCCGGCGGGCGGCATCCCCATCCGCCTGGTGGAGCTGCGCCACGCCGGCGACCTCCTGACCATCTGGATCAACCGGCCCGACGCCATGAACGCCCTCAACCCCGAGGTGGTGCTCCAGTTCGAGAACGTCCTGGGACTGGCCCGGGCCGCGCAGCCGCAGGGCATCCTCGTGGCAGGGGGGGGCAAGGCCTTCGTGGCCGGCGCCGACATCAAGTTCTTCGTGGACAACCTGCGCCGGGACACCTTCGCCGCCATCCGGGACTTCACCGCCCGGGGCCAGCAACTCTACCGCGGACTCTCCGGCGGCCCGGCACCGGTGGTGGCCCGGGTCCAGGGCCTGGCCCTGGGGGGGGGCGCCGAACTGGCCCTGGCCTGCGACTGGATCGCCGCCAGCCCGAAGGCCGTCTTCGGCTTCCCGGAGACAGGCATCGGCATCTATCCCGGTCTCGGCGGCACCCAGCGCCTGCCCCGGCGGGTTGGCCTGCCCATCGCCCGTTACCTCATCTACACGGGCCAGATGCTGCCGGCGGCCCAGGCCCTGGCCATCGGCCTGTGCGACGAAGTCGCGCCCTTCGAGGAGCTGGACGCCGCCTGCGCTGCCCTGGTGGAACGGGGCCCGGCGTCCGAACGGCAGGCCCCCGAGGCACCCCGGGATCCCTCCTGGCAGCCCGTCTGGGACTTCTTCGCCCGCTGGCGGGTGGACCAGATCCTGGCCGGCGAGGCCGACACCGGCGGCAACCCCGTCCTGGAGAAGGCGGTCCGGCGCATGCGCGGCAGGTCGGCGGCGGCGCTGCACCTGGCGGAGCGGCTGCTGGACGCCAGCGCCCGGCTCTCCCTGGAGGAGGGCCTGGAGCAGGAGCTGGAGCTCCTGCCCGAGGTCTTCCACCACCCGGACGCCCTGGAGGGCCTGAGCGCCCTGGTGGAGGGGCGCAAGCCGGCCTTCGCGGCGGCCGCCCGGGCCTGAGGCCGGGCGGGGCCCGTGACGCACCTGCAGCCCCTGCTCGGAATCGCCGCCCTCCTGGGGCTGGCCTGGCTGCTCTCCACCGACCGGAAGGCGGTGCGCTGGCGGCCGGTCCTGGGCGGCCTCCTCCTCCAGGCCCTCTTCGCCCTGCTGGTCCTGCGCACCGGTCTGGGCCGGGCCTTCTTCGCCGGCGCCGAGACCGTCTTCCGGGCCCTCCTGGACTACGCCAAGGAGGGCGCCGCCCGGGTCATCGGCCCCGGCCCGGTGGGCCTGGACCCGTCCTCCCCCCCCCTGCTGGCGGGCATCATCCTGGCCAGCGTCGTCTTCTTCGCCTCCCTCTTCGCCATCCTCCACCACCTGGGCGTGGTCCGGGTCGTGGTCGGCGCCATGGCCCGGGTGATGGCCCGCCTCCTCGGCACCTCCGGCGCGGAGAGCACCAGCGCCGCTGCCAACATCTTCGTCGGCCAGACCGAGGCCCCCCTCCTGGTCCGGCCCTACCTGCCGGAGATGACCGCCAGCGAGCTGGGCACGGTGATGGTGGTGGGCTTCGCCACCGTGGCCGGCGGGGTCTTCGGTGTCTACGTGGCCATGCTCCAGGAGGCGGTCCCGGGGATCGCCGGTCACCTCCTCGCCGCCTCGGTGATGTCCGCGCCCCTGGGCCTGGGCGTGGCCAAGCTGGTCTTCCCCGAGACCGGCCGGCCGGCCACCCTGGGCCGGGACGTCGCCCAACCCCGCTCGGAGTACAGCAACGTCGTGGATGCCGCGGCCAGCGGCGCCGCCGACGGCCTGCGCCTGTCCCTGAACATCCTCGGCATGCTGGTGGCCTTCCTGGCCCTCCTGGCCCTGGCCAACGGGATCCTCCGGGGGCTGTCGCCGGATCCCGCGGCGCCGTGGACCCTGCAGGGGGCCCTCGGCCGGCTCCTGGCCCCCCTGGCCTGGCTCCTCGGCGTGCCCGCCGGGGAGGCCCGGGAGGCCGGAGCCCTGCTCGGCACCAAGCTGGCGGTGAACGAGTACGTCGCCTACGACATGCTCGCCCGTTCCGAGGCCCTCTCCCTCCGCAGCCGGGCGATCCTCTCCTACGCCCTGTGCGGCTTCGCCAACTTCTCGAGCATCGCCATCCAGATCGGCGGACTCGGCGGCATGTGCCCGGAGCGGCGCGGCGAACTGGCCCGCCTGGGCTTTCGGGCCATGCTGGGCGGCGCCATCACCTCCTTCATCACCGCCTGCACGGCGGCGCTCCTGCTCGTAGGCGACGGGGGTTAGGATGGCCCGGGCCGACCGCACGCCATGCACGCGCAGGAGCAGCTCGACGATCGGGATCTCGCCCGCCGCATCCAGGCGGGGGACGAGGCGGCCGCCGCCGAGCTGATGCGACGGCTGGGTCCGGAGCTCTACGCCTACGCCCACCGCCTCCTGGAGGATCCCCACCTGGCGGAGGACGTGCTCCAGGAGGCCTTCCTGGGCGCCCTCCAGAACATCGGCGACTACGACCGGCGCCACTCCCTCCGGGGCTGGGTCTTCGGCATCGTCAGGCACAAGGTCCTGGATGCCCTCCGGCGGCGCGGGCGCACCTGGACCGTCAGCCTGGACGACCCGGAGGGGAACGAGTTCCGGGACGACGGCCACTGGCTGGCGGGCAAGCGCATCCCGGTCTGGAACGAGCACGCCGAGACCCTGGACGTGGTCCGGACGTGTCTGGACGCGCTCCCCCACAACCAGCGGGAGGTCGTGATCCTGCGCAGCTTCCGGGAGCTGAGCTCCCAGGAGGCGGCCGACGTCCTTGCAATCCCCGAACCGGCGCTGCGCCAGCTCCTGCACCGCGCCCGCCAGAACCTCCGGCGCTGTGTCGAGAGCAGGATGGGAGGAACGGAATGAACCTCATGTACACCTGTCGCGAGGTCGTCCGGACCTTGAGCGACTTCCTGGAGAAGCGCATGCCGTTCCGGGATCGCCTGCGCCTGCGGATGCACTTGTGGATGTGCCCCTTGTGCAGCCGCTACTTCCGCCAGTTCCGGCGCATCTACCGGGACAGCCAGGAGGTGGACCTCCGGGAGCTGCCCGAGGACTTCGAGGAAGTGATGGGCCGGGTGCTGCGGCAGTGGAAGGGGAAGGATGGGAAGTAGGGCGCCCTGGACCCTGGACCCGGCCGTCACCTTCCTCAACCACGGCTCCTTCGGCGCCTGTCCGGAGCCGGTGCTGGCTGCCCAGGAGGAGCTGCGCCGGCGCCTGGAGCGGGAGCCGCTGCGCTTCTTCGTGGAGGACTTCGAAGGCCTCCTGGACGCCGCCCGGGAGGAGCTGGCCCGCTTCCTCGGCGCCGATCCCGAGGGCCTGGTGGCGGTGCGCAACGCCACCACCGGCGTCAACGCCGTCCTCCGCTCCCTGGAGCCGGGCGACGGCGACGAGCTCGTCACCACCGACCACGCCTACAACGCCTGCCGCAACGTCCTGGACTTCGTCGCCGGCCGCAGTGGCGCCCGGGTGGTGACCGTCACCCTGCCCTTCCCCCTGGCCGGGCCCGAGGCCGTGGTGGAGGCCGTCCTGGCCGCGGTCACGCCCCGCACCCGCCTGGTCCTCCTGGACCACGTGACCAGCCCCACGGGCCTGATCCTGCCCCTGGAGGAAATCCTCCCCCCCCTCCGGGACCGGGGCATCCCGGTGCTGGTGGACGGCGCCCACGGCCCGGGCATGCTCGACCTCTCCCTCGACACCCTCGGCGAGCTCGGCGCCACCTGGTACACCGGCAACTGCCACAAGTGGCTGTGCGCCCCCAAGGGCGCCGCCTTCCTCTGGACCCGCGCGGACCGGCGCGCCCAGACCCTGCCGGCGGTGATCAGCCACGGCTGGAACCGCCCCCGCTCGGGTCGGAGCCGCTACCACGACCTCTTCGACTGGCCGGGCACCGACGACCCCACGGCCTTCCTGGCGGTACCCGCCGCCCTCCGCTGCCTCGGTGCCCTGGTGCCCGGCGGCTGGCCCGCGCTGCGCCGCCGCAACCACGACCTGGTCCTGGAGGGCCGGCGGCTGCTGTGCGCGGCCCTGGACATCCCGGAGCCCGCCCCGGCGGCCATGCTCGGCAGCCTGGCCAGCGTGCCCCTACCCGACCGGCCCGCCGGGATGGAGGCCGAGGTCTACGAGGACCCCCTCCAGGACCGCCTGGTCCGGGAGCACCGCATCCAGGTGCCCGTCTTCCCCTGGCCTGCCCCCCCCCGGCGGCTGCTGCGCATCTCCGCCCATCTCTACAACCGGCGGCAGGACTACGAGCGGCTGGCGGCAGTGCTGCCCGCTGCCCTCACGCCGGCGCCGGCGGCGTGACCGCCGGGCAGACCTCCCGGAAGCGACAGCGGGGACAGGCGGCGGGAGCGCCGGAGGTCGGCCAGTTCTCCTCCACCACCGGGTCCTGGTCCGGGTCGTAGTGGAGCTCGAGCATGGCCCGGACGCTCTCGCTCATCCGGTCCTGGACGGTGGAGAGGCGCTCGATGTCCACCGGCATCGTGTGCACCTGGCCCGCACCCAGGTAGACGGCGTGGAGGACGATGGCTTCGGGGTCCGCCGCCCAGCGCTCGCAGGCGTAGAGGGCATAGGTGTGGAGCTGGAAGCTGTCCGCCTCCCGGGGCCGGCCGGTCTTCCAGTCCCAGATGTGGATCTCCTCGCCCTGGCGCGCCGCGAAGTCGGGCACGGCGTAGACCTTGGCGCCCAGGAACAGGTAGGAGTCCATGGCCTCCACCGCCAGCCAGTCCCCCGGCTCGCTCGCCCGGACCGGCTCCAGCTCGGGCATGGTGAGGAAGTTCCGGGTGCAGGTTTCCAGGGCCAGGCGGGCCTTCTCGGTCCGGTCGGCATCGGGCTCGGGCCCGTAGTGGTGCTCCTCCAGGTGGATGGTGCGGCTCGGCCGCTCCCGCCAGTACTCCCCCCGGGACTCCCGCCAGCCCCGGCGGAAGAGCTCCCGGGCCTCCAGGAAGAGCGCCTCGGCGTCCAGGCGGCTGCCTGCCTCCCGGAGCTCGAACCAGCGGGCGATGGCCCGGTGCACGCAGTCCCCGGTGAAGGCCGGGAGGCTGGTGAGGTTCTTGAGAATGGCGAGGCGCCGCTTCTCGCCTTCCGGCCCCTCCTTCCACCAGCCCCAGGTGGCGTAGCGGGCGTACCAGTACTCCCGCCGGCAGCGCTGGAATTCCCGGGCCCGGCTGGCGGACCAGGAGAGCTCGCACTTCAGTTCCGTGGCGCCCACGGGGCGAGTGTAGGCGACCAGGCCCGGGAAGGGAACGGCCATGGCGTGGTGGCCGGCTCGGCAAACCTGGCTACCGCCTCGCCGGGCTGTCAGGGTCGCTCCTGCCCTCCACTGGGAGCGACGACCGTCCCGTCGCCCGTGGCCAGCTGGAGGGCCAGGGCCGCCTGGAGGAGGTCCAGGGCAGAGGCCGTCCGGCGTTGCTCAGCAGCCGTGAGTGCCTGGCGGGCGTCCAGGACCTCCACCAGCAGGGCTGCTCCCTGGTGATAGCGGGCCTCGGCCAGGGCCAGGGCCTGGCGGGCGGCGGTCTCCTCTTCGGTGGCGGCGGTCCCGGCCTCTCGGGCAGCCGCCAGGGCAGTCAGGGCCTCGCCCACCTCGGCCCGCACGGCCTCCCGGAGGAGGGTGGCCTCGATCCCCCGTCGGCGCATGCGGGCGGCGGCACGGTCCGTCCGGGCGAACTGGTCGAAGCCGAGTTCCCAGTAGAGCACGCCGGACCAGGTCTCCCGGTCCTCGAGCCCCAGCGGCGAGCCTCCCAGGCCTCCGCCGGTCACCTCCAGGCGCGCGGACGGCAGGAGCCAGCCGAGGCGGGTACCCGCCAGCTCCCGACCCGCGGCCCGCACCTCGGCGTCCGCAGCCTGGAGATCCGGCCGCCGCTCCCAGGCCAGAGCGACCAGACGCTCCAGGTGCTCCGGGGCGGCATCCGGCACCGCCGGTTCCGGTCCCTCCTCCGCCACCGGCAGCGGATGGGGGCCGGCCAGCCGCAGGATCCGGCCCAGGGCGAGGGAGGCCTGGAGAACCCGGGCACGCGCCGTGGCCAGCTCGCTTGCCGCCGCGGCGCGGGCCGCCCGTGCCCGGCCAGCATCGGCCTCCAGGGCTGCCCCGGCGGCAAGTCGCGACCAGGTCCAGTCCTCCAGGGCCCCGGCGTGGCGCAGGCTCTCCTCGGCGATCCGCCGACCGGCCAGGGCCCGGCGCAGGTTCAGCCAGGCCGTGGCAGCGTCGTAGCGGACCCGGAGTCTCATGGCTGCCTCCGCCAGAGCCGCGCTCTCCTCCCGGGCGGCGCTGGCCTGGGTGGCATAGACCGCCTCGCCGGGACGGAATTCCAGGGTCAAGCCGCCGTAGCCCAGGTACTGCTGCTTGTGGACCGTCTCGAAGATGCCCTCCGTGGACTGGATCCTGCCGTCGTAGCGACTGCCACCCAGTTCGACCCGGAGCCGGGGCCAGAATGATCGGCTGGCGGTCTCGTGGATGGCGGCCGCTTCCTCACGCCGTGCGGCGGCCAGGGCCAGGTCCAGGGACCGGGTGGCGGCCAGGTGCAGGACTTGCTCCAGGGACAGAGGGGACCTCACCACAGACCCTCCAGGCGCCGGCTCCGCGGTGCGGGAGGGTCGGCCCATGACCGGGGCCACCCTTTCCCCCCCCCCTGGGGGAGGCGTGGGCGGCACGGCGCAGGCAGCAGCCATGGCCAGGAGGACGGCGGCCAGTCCTGCCCCCGCCAGCCTCATCGCCTGCCCTCCTCTCCGTTCACGCGGACCGGAGCCCCGTCGCGAAGGCGTTCCCGACCTCCCGACGCGACCGCCTCTCCCGGAGCCAGGCCTTCCAGGACCTCCACTCGCACACCGTCGTCCAGGCCCAGACGTACGACCCGGCGTCTGGCCACGCCGTCTTCGATCACGAAGACATGGGGCTCACCATCGGCACCTGTGAGGATCAGGCCACCGGGGAGGACGAGGGCGTCCAGCCGGCTCTCCAGGACGAAGCTCGCCTGGCCGTAGAGGCCCGGGAGGAGGTGACGGCCACGGTTGTCGAGCAGGCCTTCCACCCACAGCGCCTTGCTGCCTGCTTCCAGGGAGGCTCGCTGGTGGACCACCTGGAGCTCCCAGGACCGGCCGGGAAGGGCGTCCAAGCGCAGGGTGAAGGCCTGTCCCCGCCGGAGGTGGACCGCCGCCTTCTCTGGCAAGGCAGCTCGAACACGCAAGCGGGAAACGACGGCCAGCTCCGCCACCGGGGTCTCCTCCGCCCGTACTGCGGCTCCAAGGCTGGCGAGACGCCGCAGCACCACTGCCTCGGGGTAGGGGCAGCGCAGCTCCTGGAAGGCCACCTGGACCTCGGCTTCTCGCACCCGCGACCGGGCTGTCATCACTGCCGCCCGGGCAGCTTCCAGGGCAGCCCGAGCGGCCTCGGCCTCCGCCCGGGCTACCGTGGAGGCAGACCGGGCACGTATGCGCTCCCGCTCCGTGGCAGCCCCCTTCGCGTACAGTCGCTCCACCATCTCCCCCTCTGCCCGGGCAGCCTCGGCCCGGGCCTTCTCGGCCTGCCAGCGGCTCTCCGCGCCGGCCGCCGCCGCCCGGACCTCGGCGAGCTCTGCCCGGGCCCGCGCCAGGCGTGCTGCCAGTTCAGGGGCAGCCACCCGCGCCACCAGCTCGCCAGAGTGCAACACCTGACCCTCCTCGACTGGCAGCTCGTCGATGCGGCCGGCCACCCGGGAGACGAGGACCGCCCGCTCCAGGGCCTCGAGTTCCGCCGGCACCAGGATGCGACGCTGCAGTGAAAGCTGCTGGGGCCGAACCACCGTGACCTGCACCGGCGGCGCAGCCTGGGGTCCGGGGGGGGGTGAGGCAGCGGCAAGAAGGAAGATCAGGCGGAAGAAGGCGAAGGTAGGCATCGGCATCATTCCGGCTGGACCGGTGCAGGTGCCGCCTGCACGAGGCGGCCGGCGACGACGGCGTAGAGGGCCGGGACCACCACCAGGGTGAGGAAGGCTCCTCCCACGACGGCACCCAGGATGGCGCGGGCCAGGGGCTGGTTGGCTTCGCCTCCACGGCCGAGGCCGATCGCCATGGGCACCAGAGCCAGGGCCGTAGTCAGGGAGGTCATGAGGACGGGTCGCACCCGGGTGCGGGCGGCCTCCACCAGGGCCTCCTGGAGGGGGACACCCTGGCGCTGCCGGCGGAGAGCGAACTCCACCAGGAGGATGGCGTACTCCACCACGATGCCCACCATGAGGAGCATGCCCATGAAGGACGGCACGGAGAGGGCCGTGCCGGTGACGGCCAGGGCCAGAGTCACTCCCACCAGACCGAGGGGCACGGCCAGGAGGATGACGAAGGGCACGAGGAAGGAGCGGAACTGGGCCACGAGGACCAGATAGACCAGGATGCCAGCGGTCAGCAGGCCGCCGGCGAACTGCCGGAAGGCCTCGAGCATGGTGTGGTACTCACCACGGACCTCCCAGGTGTAGCCCTGTCCCTGGTAACGCTGCAGGACCTCAGCGAAGCGTGGCGAGTCCGCCAGCCGCACCTCGATGTCCTCCACCACCGAGCCCAGGTCCCGGCCCTCGACGTTGGCGTAGACATCCACGGTGCGCGTGATGTTCACGTGGCGAACCACTGCTGGCGAGGAGGTCCGGCGCAGAGTCACAAGGGTCCGCAGCGGCAAGGACACGTCGGAGCCGGGCGCCCGTACCGGGACGTCCAGAATGCTGTCGAAGTCGTGGATGGTGTCCTCGTCGTACTGGGCACCAATGAGATAGTGGTTGCCGTTGCGAGGATCGATCCAAAAGGACGGGCTGAAGTTCACCGATGAGTTGAGCGCGGTGGTCACGTTCTGGATCACCTCCTCCTGGGTGAGCCCAAGGCCAGCCGCCTTGACCCGGTCCACATCCATCTGGATGGCAGGGTAGGAGGCCGGCTGGGCCACGCGCACGTCGGTGGCGCCGGCGACGCGGCGAACCTCCTCCCCGACGGCCGCCGCGATCTCGTGCAGGGCCTCGAGCCTGCTGCCCTGGACGCGGATGTCCACGGGGGAGGGCAGCCCCTGGTTCAGTGCGGCGGTGAGGATGCCACCGGTGTCGAATGCGAACTCGACGCCCGGGAAACGCCGCCCGAGCTCCTCCCGCAGAAGAGTGGCCACCTCCTCCACGCCGTGGCGCCGTCGCTCCTTGAGCTGCAGGAGCAGGAAAGCATCCATCGGGCCGCGGTTGGGCGTGTAGGCAGCCGGCCAGTCGTTGAGGACACCGATGTTCGCGATCATCAGAGCCAGTTCGGAATCGGAATCCTCTCCGGCAGGGTCTGGACGTCCAAGCCTCTCTTGCACGGTCGCTTCGACTGCGGCCACGAGTTCCTCGGTGCGCTCCAGACGGGTGCCCGGCGTGGCCCGGAGGAAGACCGTGAGCTGGCCCGTGTCGGCCCGGGGAAAGAGTTCCCGGCCGAGCCCGGCCAGCAGGAGCACCGCCGCCGCCAGGGCAAGGGCGGCCAGGAGGAGCACCAGCCAACGGTAGCGCACCACGCCGGCCACGAACTGTCCGTAGACGCGCACCAGGGCCGGGTCCCGGTCTGCCGGTGGAGCCGCACCCGTGCCCTCCACCCGCCCGCGGGGGACCAGGCGTCGGGCGGCGACGGGGACGAAGGTCACCGCCACCAGGTATGAGGTGACGGTAGCGAAGACCACGGCCGCGGCCAGGGGGGTGAACAGGTAGCCAGCCATCCCCGTCAGGAACAGGACCGGAAAGAAGACCACCAGGAAGGTGAGTGTGCTGACCAGGACAGGGACCGCCACCTCGCCGGCTCCGGTCAGGGCTGCCTCTGCCCGACTGCGTCCCGCCTGCACATGGCGGACGATGTTCTCCGTGACAACAATGGCCTGGTCCACCAGGATGCCCACAGCCAGGGACAAGCCGCCCAGTGTCATCGCATTCAGCGTGTTGCCGGTGAAATGGAGACCGGTGGCGGCGCCGAGGATGGCCACCGGCAGGGCCGTGAGTACCACCAGGCTGGCACGGATGCTGCCCAGGAAGAACAGCACGACCAGGGCTACCAGGGCCGCTCCGATGAGAGCACTGACGCCGAGGGACCGGAGGGACCCCCGGACGAAGCCGGACTGGTCCATGACCACGTCCATGCGCAGGTCTGCAGCCTCCGGGTTCATGGCCCGGATGCGCTGGAGGATGCGCCCGCTTCGGGCGCGGACCTCGTCGACGATCTGCAGCGTGTTGGCGCCCGGCTGGCGGTAGATGGGTATGTAGACCTGACGGCGGCCATTGATGCGGACGATGTTGCTTTGAATCTGGTGGCTGTCCTGGGCGGTAGCCACATCGGACAGGAAGACCATGCCATCGGGGCCACTGGCGATGGGGATGTCATCCAGGTCCTGCACCCGTGGCACCATGGCGTTGGTGAGGACCAGATAGTCGAATGGCCCAAGCTTGGCCGACCCGGTGGGCACGAAGACGTTCGCTCGCTGGATGCCCCGGACCACGTCCATGGGCGAGAGACCCCGGGCCGCCAGGCGCTCCGGATCCACGTAGGCGAGGATGCGCCGCAGGACGCCGCCATACACAGCCGGAGCGATGACTCCGGGAATGGACTGCAGCCTGTTGCGCATCTCGTAGTAGGCCACGTCGTACAGCTGCTTTTCGGTCATGCTGGCCGAAGAAACGCTCAACAGGCAGAGCGGCACGGCGGCCGTCGGGTCGAAGGGCATGATCATCGGTGGCAGGGTCCCTGGCGGCAGGTAGAACATGTCGGACACTGCCAGGGATGTCACCTGGGACATGGCGGCGTCGGGATCCACTCCCTCGGCAAAGAAGTCCTTGACCACCGAGACGCCGAGCATGGAGACCGCCTCCTGCCCGGAAACACCCACCGATTGACCCGTCCAGCGCTCCAGCCGCGAGGTAATGTCCCGCTCCACCACTTCGGGCGGCATGCCCGGATAGAGCGTGAGGATCTGGATGGCGGGCGTGCGGTAGATGGGCAGAAGGTCCGCCGGCAGGCGCAGGGCGGCGCTCACGCCAAGCACGACCAGGATCAGGACCCCAACCACCACCAGGTAGGGATTGGCGAGGGCGAAGCGGACAAGTCTCACGATGGCCTCAGCGGGCCCTTCCGACGGGGGCGGGCGCGGCGGAGACCAGAGCGAAGCCGTTAGCACCATCCGTCCAGACGCGGACCCGACATGGCGGGCCGGCGACCGCTGGTGGCGCCAGATCCACGGTCCAACCCGCCAGTCCTTCGGGCAGGTCGAAGTCCTCGGGGCGGAACTGGAAGAGGGAATGCCAGGTGCCGGAGCCGACCCAGCGGGAGTAGGCCAGGGGACGACCGCCCAGAGAACAACGCCGGCCGCCCAGGAGGCGCCAGCCCTGGCCGAGGGGGGGGGTGAGGACCAGGAAAGGAAGGGAGCCGGCCAGGCGTCGCCGGAGCTCGGCCGGATCCGGTGTGCGCACGGTGAGGGGCGGCTCCTCCAGGTGGTCCTCGAGGACCAGGGCCGCCAGGGCTCGGAGGTCCCGGGACGGGGAACCGGCCGGCGGGCGGCTGAGGAACCAGGCGGCCGCCCCCAGCAGGAAAAGGATGGAGGCCGCGGCGACGGTCAGGCGGCGGCGACGCCACGGCGGCACCGGGCACCGCTCCGGTACCTGCGCCAGGCGTTCCCGGAGACCTTCCGGGATGGGCACGGCGGCCAGGGACTCCGCAAGAGGATCCTCGGGCTGCGGGTCCTCGAACGGCGGCAGCCAAGGAGCGGAAGGAGTCACGGCGCCTCCCGGGCTTCAGCCCGCGGCATGGTGTGTGGCCCCTCGCCGGCGAGACGAGGCAGGGACTCCCGGAGGTGCAGCCGGGCTCGGTGGATGCGGGAGAGCACCGTACCCAGAGGCAGGCCCAGAGCCTCCGCCGTCTCCCGGCAACTGTGGCCTTCCAGGTAGACCATGAGGAAGGGAAGCTTGAAGCGCTCGTCCAGCCGATCCAAGCCCGCCTGGAGAAGGTCCGCGTCGTCCCGCGCATCCGGTCCGGCCGGCGCTGCGAGAGCATCGAGCTCCGGCCCGGTCCAGGAGGAGGCCGGCCGGCGCGCCTGCGCCCTCCGGCGATGCGCGTGGCAGTGGCGCAGGATCGCGAGCAGCCAGGCCCGGGCTCGGGCCGGCTCCCGGAGGCGGTCCAGAGAACGCCAGGCCTGAAGGAAGCTCTCCTGGAGGAGGTCCTCCGCACGGTCGGCAGAGCCGGTCAGGCGGTAGGCGAAGCAGTAGAGCCCGGGAGCGTGGGCCTCGACGAGGTCCAGGTAGAGCTGGCGGCTAGAATGCACGTGGCGGGGAGGAGCGGCGCGGACACTCTCTCGTGCCCGCCGCGTCCCATCCTATTCCTGGAAAGTTCGCGCGGCGTCGCAGATCTCCCGGAAACGATTCCGAAAGCAGTCCATGGCCTAGGGCTCGCTCTCGTGCTCCTCCAGGGGGACCGGGCGGCCAGGCCGCTCCCGCCAGAGGTCCCCCCCGGATTCCGGGAGGAGCCCCTCGCCGTCCAGCACCTCCTTCCTCCAACCCCAGGCGCCCCGACGGGGCGTACCCGTGCTCCCGTTGCGGACGGGAGAGGACTCCCTACCGAGGTTCCGGTCCCTCCCTCGGAGCCACTGCCCCTGGGCCCGACCTCTTCCGGGCCAGCCACGCGGCCAGGCGGTCGGCCCGGTAGAGCACCAGGACGGCCAGCGCGAGCTGGATGACGGCGGCCGGGACGTTCGCGACCCAGGGCAGATCGCTGCCGAGGCCACGCAGCGCGGAGTCGCCCAGGGAGCGCAAGAGGACTCGCACCACCGGGCCCAGGGCCAGCAGGCCGACCACCAGGGCAGCCAGGACGACGACGGCGTGCAGGACGACCCGGCGGGCGACGGGCCCCGGACCGCCCCCCTCGGGCACCTTCAGGCGCCGGACGATGCCCGGGGCGCCGAGGAGGAGCACCAGGCCGGCGACGGCCCGCACGCCGCTGGTTCCGGCGCCGATGTAGAGGGACTCCAGGCCCGAGAGGTCCTGGATGTCCGAGTAGGCCGCCGCGAAGGCGAGCTGGCTCGCCAGGAAGAAAAGGGCCTGGCAGAGAACGTACAGGCCCAGGAGCCGGATCAGGGCAATGGTGAGGTCACGCATGCAGCAATCTCCTCGTGTCGCCACGGACGCACGAGGTCATCCTAGCAAGGCCAGCAAGAGTGGGAGGTCGCCACGTAGGCGCGTGGCATCTCACACATCTCCGGGCGGGCCCGGAATAGCGCGCGACTCGTCCCCTTCCCTCCGTATATTGAACGTCATACTCCCAGCCTGGTCAGAAGCCATGATGCAATCCTCCCAGATCCTAGTCGGCCTCCTGGCCCTGAGTGCAGTCACCGGCGCCCTTGCCG
>CAYMFV010000015.1:0-20017 GCA_964389745.1 uncultured Planctomycetales bacterium
GCCGGGAGGGGTCCGGGTAGTAGGGGAGGAGCAGGTTCAGGTCGAGCCAGGGCTCGCCGCCCTCGGGGGCGAAGTAGAACTGGCGCAGGCTCAGCTCCACGACCTGGCCCTCGGCCAGGGCATCCCACTCGTCGTACTGCACCAGCCGCGCCGGATCCAGGCCGCGGCTGCGCCGGTCCCGGAAGCGCACCTGGGGCAGGACCTGGTGGCGCCAGCCGTGCTCCCAGTCCTTGGCCAGGGCGAGGCCGGCCTCGACGAAGAGCTCGCCGAGGCCCCGCTCGGCCCGACCGGTGCCGCCGAGGTCGTCGTCGTAGGCCAGGGCGGTGAAGCGATAGCCCGGGCGCAGGAAGACGCCGCCCACCGACCAGGAGGTCGCCAGCTCGGCCCAGGCCCGGGCCCGCTGCCGGGTCAGGGCCGGCACCACCGAGAAGGGGGGCAGGCCCGGCGGCGCCTCCAGGTCCCGGCTGCGCCGGCGCAGGACGGCCAGCTCGGTGCCCCAGGCCAGGTCCACGGGCAGGATGCGGCCGCTGGCGCCGGCCCAGTCCAGGGGCAGGGCCAGGAGGGTCTCGGGGAAGCGCTCGTAGCGCACCCGGGGCAGCAGCTCGACCGTCTCCGGTGCCGGGCTGCCCGGGGGGGGGAAGCCGTCGAAGGGGGTGAAGCCGACGCCGTCCAGGCGGTAGCTGGCCCAGGCCTCGGCGAAACCTGTGTCGCCGGAGCGGCGCAGGTAGAGCTCGCTCCGGGCGTCGTCCTCCCGGCGCCATTCGGGGCCGAAGAACTCCGGGTCCACCAGCAGGTCGCTGGTGAGGGCCAGGTCGGCGTCCAGCAGCCAGCGCTCGCCGAGGTCGAAGCGGTTGTCCAGGCGCACCCGCCAGCGCTGGTCCCCCCCCCGGGCGACGCGCTCGGCCAGGCGGTGCCGGTCGCTGCCCTGGTCCGCCAGCCAGAAGAGCCGCCAGTCGCCCTCCCAGGGGCCGGCGGCGAGACCGGCCTGGACCTGGACGGGCAGGCCCCGGAGGCTGCTCAGGGCCGGCTTCAGGCGCAGGTTCCAGGCCATGGGGCCGGCCCCCTCGGCGGGGGGGCTGCGCCAGCCGAACTCCGGCTCCAGGCCCGTCCCCAGGGCCGAGTTGGAGAAGAAGCGCAGGCCCTGCAGGCCGAAGGAGCTCTCGCCGCTCCGGAAGTCGGAGGCGGGCAGGGGCAGGATGGCCGTGCCGCCCACCTCCAGCCACGCCCCTTCCGGCGACCACAGGGTCTCGCCGTCGGGCAGGGGCAGGATGTCGAGGCGGGCCAGGCGCACCGCGTAGTGGGGGTCGGGCAGGTCGCAGGTGGTGAGCTCGGCCTCCTCCGTGTGCAGGCCCCCCTGCGCGTCCTCCTTGAGGAGGGCGGTGCGCACCCGGACCGGCCAGCCGTTGGGCCCGCCTCCGGCCAGGAGGAGGTCGGCGTCCTGCACCTCGGTCTCCCCGGTGGGCCCGAGGTGGGAGAGCCGGCTGCAGCGCAGGCGCAGGCCCTCGCCTTCCAGGAGCACGTGGCCGTCGAGAACGAGCTCCCGGAGCATGTCCGGGTCCTCGGGCAGGCCCATGCCGCCCAGGAGACGGACCAGCCAGCGCCCGGCCAGCCGCCCGCCCGCGGCCCCCGGCGCCCTCTCCCGGGGGGGGAGGGGATGCCCCGCCAGGGCGGCCTCGTAGCGGGCCCGATCCAGGCGCAGGAGGGCGGTGTCGGCCCGGGCGGCCCGGCTCGGGCCATCCAGGATCAGGGCCGAGAGGCGGTAGACGACCTCCTCTTCGCCGACCTCGACCTCGCTCCGGGCGACCTGCAGCCGCCACGGGCCCTCCTCCTGGGGGGGGGAGGGCGGCGCGCCCTGGACGAGGGGCGCGCACAGCAGGAGGGAGGCGATCACGGCTTGCCGTTCCCGGGCTCGATCACCAGGTCCTCTCCGGCCAGCAGGCGGAAGGCCAGGTGCAGGCGCAGGTGGCGGCCCCGGGCGGTCCGGCCCTCGGCCAGCTGCACCATGGCGGGACGGCCCCAGGCCTCCAGGAGGCCCGCCGCGGCATCGTAGGCCAGCCGATCGCCGGTGGCGGTCCCCTCCTCGGCCTCGATCTCGGCCTCCTCCTCCAGGGTCAGCCGGGGTGCCCCCCCGGTCGCCGCCGGCGCCTCCCAGCGAGCCCGCCGGGCCCGGCCACGAATGCCACCCCCCTCCACCTGGACCCGGCCCTCGGCGTGGCCCCCGCCCTCCGCCAGGACCAGGCGGTCGGCGTGGACGGTCCAGGCATCCCCCTCGACGCCGCGCCGGAAGTCGGCCTGGGCCGCCCCCTCCACGGTCACCGTGCGGTCCTGGAGGCGCAGGGTCCGGCCTGTGAGGTGGAAGCTGGTGCCGTCCGGGCGCGTGCCCGCCACCCAGGCCGGCTGGCGAGGGCCCTCCAGGGTCAGGCCCTCCTCCGGTCGCCAGAGGCCCCGGCGCGCCCCTCCCCGCAGGCCGCCGTCCAGGCGGACGTCCCGGGTCAGCTCCCAGGTCCTCTCCCCCCCCCGCCAGCGCATGGTGCCGGCGCGGACCTCCACGTCCTGGCCGGCCGGCAGTCCCAGGAGGGCGGCGGGCAGGCGCAGGCGGGGCTCCTCCCGGAGGACCAGGTCCTCACCGATGAGCAGGAAGCGTCGGGCCTCCAGCTCGACGGTCGCACCGCCGGCGTCCGCGAGGGGCACCTGCCCGGTGGCCGGCGTCCCCTCGAGCCGGGTCTCCTTCTCGCCCCGGCGCAGCAGCCGCTCGCCCCGGAAGATCGCCCCCCCCCGGTTCCAGACCACGCCGCCCCGAGCCTCCATCCAGGTGGGGTTTCCGTCCGGGCCCAGGCGGACGTCCAGCCAGCGGCCCCGGACGGTCCACTCGCCCTCTTCGTCGGCGCCCGCGAGGACGAAGCCCTCCTCGAAGAGGCTCTGCTTCCCGGGCCAGTGCAGCACCCGGGGCGCCTCCAGGCTGTGGATCGGACCCGTGGTGGGCCGCAGCACCACGGGGCCCTCCAGGAGCCAGCCGCCCTCGGGCAGCGCCGACAGGCGCTGGCAGCTCAGGGTGCCCTCGGGCGCCTCCAGGACCACCCCCCCCTCCAGCACGGGCGTGGCCGCCGTCACCCGGTAGAGGGCCCGGCCCGTGGCCGAGCCCAGGACCTCGCTGCCGTCCTCCCGGCGCTGGGCGAAGCGCAGCGGGCCCTGGAGCTCCAGGGCCTCCACCCGACCCTCTGCCTCGCCCCACCGGGCGAGAGCCTCGCCGCCCTCGACCCGGGTGTCCTGCCCGAGGAAGCGCGTGGGCGCCTCGCCCCGGGCCTCCAGGGGCCGGGGCGGCCCGCCTTCTGCCGGCCGGCTCAAGCGCAGCTCGAGGCCGGCCGTCTCCAGGGTGCCAGGCAGGCCGCTCTCCGGCGGCAGGACGATCCGGGCGCCGGTGATGGCGGGCAGGCGCAGGAGGTCGACGCCCTCCTCCAGGCGGCGCAGCTCGCCGCCGGCGTCGGATTCCCCCCGGTAGGCTGCCCCCCCCCCAGCGGGGAAGGACCAGGAGACCGGCCCCTGCCAGCGCAGGTTGCCCTCCGGATCGGTCTCCAGGTCCGAGCTGGAGACCACCAGGCCACTGCTGCGGGCGGTGAACGGGCCCGGGGCCCGGGCACTGCCGCCCCGGGGGTCGAGGAGCACCTCCCGGGCGTCCAGGGCGATCTTCCGTCCCCCCCGGCCGGGGGTGAGGACGATCTCCGGCTGCTCCAGGCGCCACTCCTGGTCCATGGCCACCTGCAGCTTGGAGCTGCCGCCGGCCAGGGGGATCCAGGCCCGGGGTGCCCGGGTCACGGAGATGGGGGCGCCGTCGGGGGCGAAGCGGCGCAGGACCACGTCCTGGAGCAGCATGTTGCCGGCTTCGTCCGGCTCCGGGTCCCGGCCCTCCAGCCGGAGCAGGCGGTAGCGGGGGGAGGCGGCCCCCCCCTCGGCTCCGGGGCTTTCCCGGGGCGCTTCCACGTCCAGAACCAGGGGGCCGCGCTGGGCGATGACCAGGTGGCCGAGGCCGGCCACCTCCTGGACGAAGCCTGGCGGTCCCGGTGGAAAGGGCTCCCGGGAGGGCCGGAACGGCAGCCGGCGGGCGAGGTCGGCGGCCAGGACGCCGAGGACCACGAGGAGGGCTACCAGCCCGGCCGTCCGCCAGGGGTGCCTCATCGGGCGGCCAGGAGCAGCTCGCACACCTCCCGGATGGCGCCGCGGCCGCCGGCCGATCGGGTGACGTAGTGGGCCTGCCGGCGCACCTCCTCCACGGCGCCGGGGGGGGCCAGGGCCAGGCCGGCCCCGGCGAAGAGGCCGAGATCGGGCAGGTCGTCGCCCATGGCCGCCACCGCCTCGGGGGTCAGGCCATGCTTCGCCCGCACCTCCCGGAGGCAGTCGGCCTTGTCCAGGCGGCCCAGGTGGACCTCCTCGATGCCCAGGCGCCGGGCCCGGATGGCGACGGCGGGGTTCTCCCGGCCGCTGATGAGGACCACCCGGACCCCGGCCTCCTGGAGACGCCGGAGGCCGAAGCCGTCGTGGGCGTGGAAGGCGACGAGCTCCCGGCCCTCGGCGTCCATGAGGATGCGGCCGTCGGTCCAGACCCCGTCCACGTCGGTCACGAGCAGGCGGACGGGAGCGGCCCGGCGCAGGAGCTGGGGGGGGAAGTCCATGGGGGGGGCGGCTAGAGGCGCACCTCCAGGAGGTCCTGGACGTCCACCAGCCCGACCACGGCGCCGCTGGCGGCGGCCACCACCGGCATCTGGTCCACGTGGGCGTCCTTGAACAGGCGCAGGGCCTCGCCGACCAGCATCTCCGGGTGCAGGACCCGGGGCCGGCGGGCCATGTGCTCGTCGATGGGTTCCTCGAGGGCGCCCACGTCCCGGTGCACCAGGCGCCGCAGGTCGCCGTCGGTGAAGATGCCCAGGAGCCCGCCGCCCTCGTCCACCACCAGGGCGGCCCCGGGGCGGCCGGGGGTCTCGGTCATGACCGCCAGGGCGTCCCGGACCAGGCGGCCGGCGGGGAGCAGGGGCAGCTCCTCGCCCTGGCGCATGATCTCCTCCACCCGGAGGAGGGAGCGGCCCAGGTCGCCGGCGGGGTGGTAGGCGGCGAACTCCTCCCGGGTGAACTCCCGGCCCTCCAGGACGGCCATGGCCAGGGCGTCGCCCAGGGCGAGCATGGCCGTGGTGCTGACGGTGGGGGCCAGGCCCAGGGGGCAGGCCTCGGTCAGGGGGCCAAGGGGCACGACCAGATCGGCGTGGCGGCCCAGGGGCGAGTCGGCGGCCTCGGTGACGGCCACCACCCCGGCGCCCATGGCCTTGACGGCGGGGAGCAGGGCCAGGATCTCCCGGGTGCGGCCGCTCCGGGACAGGGCCAGGAGCAGGTCCTCGCCCCGGACCCGGCCCAGGTCGCCGTGCAGGGCCTCGGCGGGGTGGAGGAAGAGGCTTGGCGTTCCCGTGGAGGCGAGGGTGGCGGAAATCTTCTGGCCGATCAGCCCGGCCTTGCCCATGCCGGTGACCACCACCCGCCCGGGACAGTCCAGGACCCGACGGCAGGCTTCGAGGAAACCTGGTCCGAGTCGTCCGGCCAGGGTCCGGATGGCCTCGGCCTCGAGCCGGAGCACCTCCAGGCCCCGGGCCCGGGCGCGGTCGCTGTCGAACACCATGCTGGCCGGCGGAGTGCCGGGGAGGAAGACGGAAAGCCCCTGCGGGCCGGGTATTGTAGGCGGGCGGCCTGCTCCAGGAAGCCCGAGGAGCCCCGCTGCGCAGCCCATGGACATCCTCTTCATCGCCGGCATCGGGATCATCCTGGTGCTGTCCGTGACCACCCACGAGGCGGCCCACGCCTGGGTGGCGGACCGCCTCGGGGACCGGACGGCCCGCTCCATGGGCCGCCTGACCCTGGACCCGGTGCCCCACATCGACCCCTTCTGGACCCTGCTCCTGCCGGCGCTCCTGATCTTCTTCAAGAGCCCCTTCCTCTTCGGCGCAGCCCGACCGGTCCCGGTGGACGTCACCCGCCTGCGCGGCGGGCCCCGGGGCATGGCCCTGGTGGCGGCCGCCGGGCCGGCCACGAACCTCTGCATCGCCGCGATCCTCTCGGCCCTCCTGGCCGTGTTCCTCCGGAGCGGCCGCTTCACTCCCGGAGCGGTCGGCACCGAGATCCTGGCCTGGGGCATCTACGCCAACGTCCTCCTGCTGGTCTTCAACCTGCTGCCCATCCCCCCCCTGGACGGCAGCAAGGTGGTGGCGGGGCTCCTGCCGCCGGCGGCGCGCTACCGCTACCTCGCCCTGGAGCGTTTCGGGATGCTGCCCTTCCTGCTGCTGCTCTTCATCCCGGGGCTGTACTGGTCCCTCATCGGCCGCTGGCTCGTCCAGACCCTGGCCGCCGTGACCGCCCTCTTCGGCGTCCACAACGAGGTCTTCGCGGCCCTGCGACCGGGATGATGCCCGCCGAGGCCCAGCCCTTCACCATCCACCTGGACCGGGTCTTCCGCGGTCCCCTGGACCTGCTCCTGCAGCTCGTCCGGGAGAAGGAGCTGGAGATCCACCGGGTCTCCCTGGCCGAGGTGTGCGAGGCCTACTGCCGCTTCGTCCAGGAGATGGAGCAGGTGAACGTCGACGAGGCGGCGGACTACCTGGTGGTGGCGGCGACCCTGGTGGCCATCAAGAGCCGCTCCCTCCTCCCCCGGGAGGAGGTGGAAGAGGCCGAGGACCTCTTCGAGCCCGGCGAGGAGCTGATCCAGCAGCTTCTCGCCTACAAGGAGCTCCGGGAGGTGGCGGAGGACCTCGCCGGCCGCTGGGAGGCCCGCTCCAGGCTGCTGCCGGCGGGCGGGCGGTGGCTGGGCCGCTGGCAGCGGGAGGAGGACGAGGAGGAGGAGGAGTGGGACCTGGGCGAGATCTCGGTCTGGGACCTGCTGCGCATCTTCCGCCGCCTCGAGGCGGAGACCGGGTTCAACCGCCCGCACCGGGTGCGGGTGGAGCGAAGGCCCCTGCGCCACTACGTGCAGGAGGTCTGGCAGCGGCTGCTGGAGAGCGAGGTCCTGAGCCTGGGCGCTCTCCTGGCCCGCCAGGACGTCCACCGGGAGGACGCCGCCAACTACCTGGTGGCCCTCCTGGAGCTGGCCAAGCAGCGGGCGGTGGACCTGGAGCAGCGGGAGCCCTTCGGGGACATCCTGGTGCGGCACAGCGGCGAACGCCGGGAGGTGGACCTGGAGGGACTGGATCCCGCCTTCGACGAGCACGGGCCCGCCGAGGACGAGGAGGTGGAGGAGCTGCTGGGGGAGTGAGGCCGGTGGCAGGCCCCGGCTCCTCCCTAGAATCTCCCCATGCCCCCCGAACCCAGCGATCCCTCCCAGGCACACGCCCACGGCGGCGGCGAGCGGGAGTTCCAGCCCCTGGGCGTGGCCGTGCTGGCCGTCTCGGATACCCGGGACCTCCAGAGCGACACCTCCGGCGCCTGGCTGGCCGGACGTCTCCAGGAAGCGGGCCACGTCCTGGTGGAGCGGCGGGTGGTCCGGGACGAGATGCAGGCCATCCGGGAGGCAGTCCAGGAGTGGTGCGACCGGGACGAGGTCCAGGTCATCCTGGTCACCGGCGGCACCGGCATCACCGGCCGGGACGTGACCCCGGAGGCCCTGGAGCCCCTCTTCGACAAGCCCGTGCCGGGCTTCGGCGAGCTCTTCCGCTGGCTTTCCTACCGGGAGATCGGCTCCGCGGCCATCCAGTCCCGGGCCACCGCCGGGCTCCTCTCCGGCCGCCTGGTCTTCGTCCTCCCCGGTTCCCAGGGTGCCTGCCGCCTGGCCTTGGAGGAGATCCTCCTGCCCCAGCTCGACGCCCGGACCCTGCCCTGCTCCTTCCCGGCCATCCTCGACCGGATCCGGGAGGCCTGAGAGGGCCTCCCCAGGGGTCAGGGCCGGCGCTCCGCCTCCCCGGGCGGCTCCTCCCCGGCGGCAGGCGGTTCCTCCGCCTCGCCGTCGTCGATCTGGGCATCCTCGGCCTCTTCGAGGAAGTCGGGCGGCACCGGCGTCAGCTTCGGCGGGTCCACCTTGGGCATGGTCCGGGCCAGGTCCCGGGCCTCCCACTCCAGCTCCCGGAGGGTCTTGTCGATGCCCGTCTCCCGGCGCAGGTCCTCCAGGGACCGGCGCATGCGGAAGTACAGGCGGCCGAAGTCCTTCATCACCTCCGGCAGCCGCCCCCCGAAGAGGAGGAGGGCCACCAGGAGGGCGACCAGGAGCTCCGAGCCGCCGATCCAGGCGAGGAGGAACACGGCCGGCCCATTCTAGGGCCGGTCCCGGCCGCCGCCGGCGCGCCTCAGGCGCAGTCCCGGATCTGCACCACCCAGCGCCCGAGGACGGCCTCCAGCTCACCCCGGTTGACCGGCTTGGACAGGTAGTCGTCCATGCCCGCGTCGAGGCACCGCTCCCGGTCGCCCTTCATGGCGTTGGCGGTCATGGCGATGATGGGCACGTGGACGTCGGCCGGCTCCCGGCTGCGGATCACGCCGGTGGCCTCGTAGCCGTCCACCTCGGGCATCTGGCAGTCCATGAGGATGGCGTCCCAGCCGCCCCGGAGGGCCTTCTCCACGGCCTCCCGGCCGTTGGCGGCCAGCTCCACCTCGTAGCCGAGCTTCTCCAGGAGCTTCAGGGCCAGGCGCTGGTTCACCGGGTTGTCCTCGGCCACCAGCAGGCGCCCCTTCCGCCGGGGCTCCTCGGTCGCCTTGGCGACCGGCTCCGCCTCGGTGTGGGGCGTGGTCAGCGCCCGGGCGGTCTGGCGGATGTCCTCGCCCACCAGGGAGGTCAGGATGGCGTCCAGGAGGGAGGACTGGCGCACCGGCTTGAAGAGGACCCGGCGGATGCCGGCCCGGCGGGCCTGCTCCTCCTCGAGGCCCTCGCCGCTGGAGGTCAGCAGGATGACGGGCAGACCCCGGAGGAGGGGATTGGCCTGGATGCGCATCCCCAGGTGCACGCCGTCCTCGTCGGGCATCTGCATGTCCGCCAGGAGCAGGGCGAAGGGCCGGGGGCTCCGGGCCCGGCGGCGGAGCTTCTCCAGGGCCTTGGCGGCGCAGTCGGCGGTCTCACACTCCAGTCCCCAGCCCTGGAGCTGCACCTCCAGGATGCGCAGGTTGGTGGCGTTGTCGTCGGCCACCAGCACCGCCCGTCCCCGGAGGGCCTCCGGAGAGCTCCGGGCCGCCCTGGCCTCGTCCACCACCCCGAAGCGGGCCGTGAACCAGAAGGTGCTGCCCTTGCCGGGCTCGCTCTCGACCCCGATGGTGCCACCCATCAGCTCGGCCAGGCTCTTGGAGATGGCCAGGCCCAGCCCGGTACCGCCGAAGCGGCGGGTGGTGGAGCTGTCCGCCTGGCTGAAGGCCTGGAAGAGACGGTCCTGGGCCTCCCTGGAGAGGCCGATACCCGTGTCCCGGACCGCGAAGTGGAGGATGGCCTTGCCGCCCTCGACCTGGACGGCTCGCACCCGCAGCTCCACCTCGCCCTTCTCTGTGAACTTGATGGCGTTGCCGAGGAGGTTGGAGAGGACCTGGCGCAGGCGCACGGGGTCGCCACGGACGCCGCAGGGGGTGCCGGGCTCCACCAGGTGCAGGAGCTCGATGCCCTTCTCCCGGGCCCGGGAGCCGAGGAGGGCGACCACGTCCTCGACCTCGTCCTGGAGATCGAACTCGATCTCCTCCAGGTCCAGGCGCCCGGCCTCGATCTTGGAGAAGTCGAGGATGTCGTTGAGGATGGTGAGCAGGGTCTCGCCCGAGCGCCGGACCGTCTCCGCGTACTCCCGCTGCTCGGCATCCAGCTTGGTGTCCAGGAGCAGCTCGGTCATGCCCAGGACGCCGTTCATGGGCGTGCGGATCTCGTGGCTCATGTTCGCCAGGAAGCGGGACTTGGCTCGGGCCAGTTCCACGGCGGCGTCCCGGGCCCGGGCCAGCTCCTCCTCGTGCTGGCGCTCCCGGGTGACATCCCGGAAGAGGAACATGCGGGCCACGACCTCCCCCCCCTCGTCGCGCAGGGGCGCGCTGTAGCGGAAGAAGCGGCGGCCGTCCTGGAGGACGATCTCGTCCTCCAGGACCTGGTCGGAGCGTTCCTGGAAGAGACGCTTCGTCCGCTCCAGGATGGCTTCGGGATCGGTGGTCTTGGCCGCGCAGTCGGAGACCAGTTCGAGCAGTCGCACCCTGCCGTCGCGGAGCTCCACCTCGCGATCGGCGAGGCCCCACATGGTGAGGAAGTTCTGGTTGAAGTACAGGATCTCGCTGGTCTCGGGGTGGACCATGAGATAGGCCTGGGGCGAGGTCTCGGCCAATCCCCGGAGGAGCGCCTGCTTCCAGTGCAGGTCCCGGGTGCGCTCCGTTACCGTGCGCTCCAGGTTCTTGGAGTGCTCCTCGAGCTCCCGCAGGGCCAGGGACAAGCGGTCCGCCATCTGGTCGAAGGCCCGAGCCACGGCGCCGATCTCGTCCTGGCTCGCGATGCCGGTCCGTGCATCGAGGTCGCCCAGGGACAGGCGTCGAGCGGCGTTGGCCACGCAGGCGAGGGGCCGGGCCACCGAGCGGGTGAGTACCGAGGCGGCCAGGAGACTGGACAGCGCGACGACGGCCGCCAGGGCCAGGAGGTGCGAGCTCAGGCGCTGGAGCCGACCGAGGAAGTGCTCCGCCGGCAGCACGGCCTCGAACATCGCCATGGGCACGCCGCTCACGCGGATCGGCGCCTGGACCACCAGGCTCACGTGCTCGGCGTCCTGGCCGCGGCGGAAGATCCTCGGGCCCGTGGGAATGCGCGGCGGCGGCTCGCTGCGCGTGCCGATGCGATCGACGTCGGAATGGGCCAGCACGCGGCCGGAGAGATCGAAGACGGCCGCCTGCTCCAAGCCCGGCAGCTCGTGGGGAAGGCTGAGCGTGAGGCGACGCAGGCCGTCAAGGTCATCCGCGGCCAGGAGGTCCTCGGCGGAGAGGGCGAGGACCTGGCCGATCTGGCGGGCGGCGCTCTCCATTTCCTGCTTGGACCAGCGGTCCTCGTGCCAGATGACCAGGACCGCCGCGACCGTGACCGAGGGCAGCAGGAGGCCGAGAATGGCCAGATAGAAGCGTCGTGCCAGGCCGGGCGAGGATCTCTTCACGGCGTTGCCTCGGATTCGTGCCAGAGCAAGGGGTAGCCCTCCTCGCCTGGCCGGCGGCCGTCCACGGCGAGAACACGGAGGCCCGCCGGGACGTCGGCGGCGGGCAGGAGGGCGATGGCGCCCCTGACCTGTTGCAGGATCGTCGCGACCATCGCCGGTGTGCGCACGGTGGACGGGATGTGGGAGATGCGCCCGGAGTTGAGGAGGGAGATCCAGTGCCGGCGCAGGGCGCGTTCGTCCATGCGTGCAACCTTGTGCAGGAAGACCTCCTGCTCGGGCGTGCCGGTGGGACGCATGAGGACGACCACCCGGTGCCCGTCAGGCCAGTGCCGGCGCAGGAGGAGCATGCGCTGGCGGAGGTCCGCGAGCGAGATGTCCGTCACCGGACAGGAGGGGTGGACCACCACCGCCACGGGGACGTCGTGGAGCCGCGGGTGCCCGGCAGCCGGCAGGGTGAGAAGCAGACCCAGGCCCAGGAGAGGAACCGGCAGCCAAGGCGCCGGGCAAAGCCGGGAGGCGAGGAGCTTGAGGGGAGAGAGGGGGGGCAACATGGCTGGCCAGTCAGAACACCCAGGCCACCTGGACTGCGATACGGAGGAAGTCCCGCCGGCGCACCGAGCCGGAGAGGGAACGCTCCTGGGCCCGGCCAGCGCCGACCTCGACCTTGATGGCCAGGTTGTCCTCGAGGTCGTGGCGGAGGCCGAGGAGGGCCTCCCAGGCATCCAGGTCCCGGTCCTCGAGGAGGAAGAAGGGATCACCGCGATCCATGCTCCGGAGATCCGCACGGGCGTAGGGCATCCAGTCGCCGAAGCGGTAGCCGGCCTGGAGGTAGGCCGTACGGTGGCGGAAGGCGGTGCCCGTCGTGTCGTCGTCGTGGACCAGCTCCAGGACCTCGCCAAGGAGATGCACCGGCCCGTGCTCGTAGAGCAGGAAGGACCCGGCAGCCAGCTCCGCCATCGGTCCCGCGCGCGACGGGCTGGTGGGATCGCCCGGGATCCGGTCGGTCCGGCCGCTGGCGCCGAACTGGAGGCCCGGGACTGCGTCGAGGCTCCATGCCACGGCCGCCTCCAGCGCTTTCTGGTCGTTGCTGTCCTGGAAGCGCTGCCGGTCCTCGGCATCGACACCGCGTCCGTTGGAGAGGATGACGGTGTACTCCATGTCGCCGGGACCCAGCCGGAGCGTGCCGCCCGCCTCCAGCCCGGCGTAGTGCATGGCGAGGATGCCCCCCAGGTCCTGGAAACGGGCCAGGTAGGGGCGGTCGATGGTCATCTCCAACCAGCGGCCGTGGTGATAGAGGCGGTTCCAGCGGGCCAGGGCCGTGTGGTTCATGCCCAGGGTCAGGTGGAAGGCGTCGCTCCGCAGCCAGGACACCCACAGGCGCTCCATGTCCAGCTCCAGGGTGTCACTGCCCGTGGCCTCCATGTTGACCTCGGCCAGGGCCAGGAACTGGTCGCTGAGATCCATGGTGCCGAGCAGGTCCGCAGAGCCGAAGGCGAAGCTCGCATTGCCCGTCCCCGGGGGGTCGGGATTGTGCAGGCGAGCGCCCACGTCGGCGAAGACCTGGATGGCCCACGGGGAGGAGGTCGTCTCCAGGAACTCGGGGGGAAGATCCTCCGGTCCCTGGGCATGAAGACGCTCCCCGCTCGAAGCAACGGCGCCCAGGAGGAGGCCGCAGACAGCAAGGTTGGCGCGACGAGTCATGGCGGGGGCGGAGCCGAGGGGAGACACCGCCTCTTCCACCCATCGACCTGCGACGAGAGGGGACTTGAGGGTGTGCCGGCTGCCAAGGAAGTTGCATTCCGGGCAGAGTGTTGCCCCACCCGCCCGCGTCTGATAGCGTTGCCGCCGACAGAGGCCCGAACCCTTTCCCGGGAGATCGAACCATGTGCTTCCTGCCTAAGATGCGATACCACGTCCTGTTCCTCGCAGCTGTCCTCCTGGCCGTAGCGGGCGCCCGTGCCCAGGGGCCCGGTCGTACCCCCCTGCCCTCGCAGCAGGCTCTGGGGGACCGGGGCCAGGCCGGGCTGGAAGGCAGCTCCCCCTTCGACGCGCCCGCGGGCACGGACACCGTCTTTGTCGTGGATGAGGCGCCCGGTCTCGACACCGGCTGCACCTTCCGGAGCGGTGGCCCGCTGGTCTTCGACATCGACGTCACCCGCTACGTGGGCGACGTCAACGCCCTGGTGGCAGCCGGAGCCATGGCCCCCACGGCCCGGCTGCGCATGCCCGCCTTCGACGTGGACTTCGACGCCGTCGTCAGCAACGGCTTCCCCGAGCGGGACGAGGTCTGGTTCAACGGCCACCTGGTGCCGGAGGTGTACCTGACCGGCGCCGATGGCGTCTGGAAGCTCAACTCCTTCACCGTCCCGGTGGACTGGATCAACTTCGCGACGCTGAACCCGGGTGCCCCGCCGACACCCGGCGTCAACACCATCGAGATCCACATCGACGTGGCCAACGCTGCGGCGGGCAAGGAGCTCTGGTGCACGGCCATCGACTGGGCAGCCCTGGAGATCGAGGTCGCCCGCCCGGTCGTCCTCGTGGACGGCGTGGCCGAGCCCAACGACATCTGGAACACGGTCTGGGTGCCGAACCTCCAGCAGATCGGCCTGCCCTTCGACGCGGGCCTCGACCTGCCGAAGCTGGACACCATCCTCGCCAACGGCGCTGCCGTCCGGGCTCGCATCGAGATGATGCGCCGCGAGTGGGGCGTCGAGAAGGTGGTGGTCGTGGCCCACAGCAAGGGTGGCGTGGATGCCAGGCTGCCCCTGCCCGAGGGAGCGGTCAGCCAGCTCATCCAGATCGGAGCCCCGAACCTGGGAAGTCGGCTGGCCGACTTCATCCAGGCGAAGTCGGTGCGGCTGCGGGGTATCGCCCCGAACGCCGTCATCAACGCCATGGGCACCCGGGCCGGCCTGGAGATGACCACCTGGGCCATGGGCATGCTCAACGGCGCCCTGCCGGCGCCGCCAGGCGTCAAGCTGACCTCGGTGGCCGGCGACTACGACCTGGCCTGCCCGCCGGGCAGCCTCTGCCGGCCCCTGGCCCAGGCCCTCTTCGCCATCACCGGTGCCGGGGACGGCGCTGTCCACCTGGCCTCGGCCCACGGCCTGCCTGGCACCGAGCCCCGGACCTGGAGCAGTGCCGGCACGGACAAGTCCGCGACCCACATGCAGCAGCCCTCGAGCGGCGGCATCTTCAGCTTGGTGGAGGACCTGCTCCTGACGGATGCCTCGACCAGCGGCCCCCTGCCTGGCGCCCAGCCGAGCACCTGGCAGGCCGGGCAGAGCCACGCGGACGTCATGACCCAGGGCGGCAGCACCACCTTCACCCTCGAGGTGGGCTCTGCCGATCCGGCCCTCTTCGTGCTCCTCTACCCCTCCGCCGATGTCCAGCCGGACAACGACCTGGACCTGGTCCTCCAGTCGCCCACAGGGACGATCTGGGACGCGGCGGCGGCGGCCGGTGCGGCCGGCGTCGGCTGGGAGGAGGACGCGATCCCGGGAGGCTGGGCCGAGGTCTTCCAGTTCGACTCGTCGACCGCCGAGGCCGGCACCTGGACGGTGACGGTGAACGGCACCGCGGTGGTGGACCCCAGCGGTGAGATCGGCTTCTCCGCGGGTGTCCTCGTGGATGCTCCCGCTTTCACCCTGGAGGTCTCCGCCGCACCCACGGCCGTGCGCACGGGCGAGAGCGTGGTGGTGACCGCCACGGTCCTGTCGGCGGGCAGTCCCGCGGTCGGGGCCACGGTGGACGCCACGGTGGAGGCGCCGGATGGCAGCCAGACCGTCGTCGGCCTCCTGGACGACGGCGTGCCGCCGGACCTCGCGGCCGGCGATGGCCTCTACACCGGCCAGTTCACCGCCGACCAGGCGGGCGAGTACGCGATCCTCGTGGAGGCCCAGGAGGCGGTCGTGGATGCTGGCGGCGCCGTCCGGGAGGCCTTCCTCCTGGCCACGGCGACGGGTGCCGGGGCCGACTTCACAGGCGTCTTCGGCGATGCCGGCGAGGACACCAACGGCAACGGCTTCTTCGACTGGCTGGTCCTGGACGTGGGTCTGGACATCGCCACCGCCGGCAACCCGGGTCGGATCGGCGCGGTGGCGGCCGGCAGCAACGGCGTCACCCGCTACCGCCTGGTGGGCGAGCTGACCGACTCGGCCAGCAACGTCATCGCCGCCAGGAGCGAGGCGGACCTGGGACCGACGGCGACGGGCATGGCCCTGCGCTTCGACGGCCGCCAGCTCTTCCGCAACGGCGTGGATGGCCCCTTCACGGTGAGCCGGCTGTCCCTCTACGAGCTGGACGGGAACAACACGCGCCTCGTGGTGGAGCTCGTCGATCCGCACACGACCCAGGGCTACACCTTCGACGAGTTCGAGCACACCGCCATCTCCCTGACGGGGGTGGGCAGCGACGAGGCCATCGACGACGACGGCAACGGCAAGTTCGACCGCCTGGAGATCCGCGTCGAGGTGCGGGTCGAGAGCGCCGGCCTCTACGAGTGGACGGCGCGGCTGGTGGACCAGAACGGCACCGAGATCGCCTTCGTGTCCGGCTCGGGCAACTTCAACCCGGGTGTCAACGACATGAGCTTCACCGTGCCGGGAACGGCCATCGGCGCCAACGGCGTGGACGGCCCCTACATCCTCCGGGACCTGCTGATCTTCAGCGGGGCGACCTCGCTGGTGGCCGGCGAGATCTGGCGCACGGCGGCCTACGCGGTCTCGGGCTTCGAAGGCTACACACCGCCGCCGCCGCCGCCGGGTGGCGGGGGTGGGACCACCTTCTCCTTCAGCAACTGCCAGGTGCGGGCGGATGCCCGTCCGGACCCGCTGGCCGTACTGGCCCTCCTCGGGGGGCTCCTGGGGCTGGGCTGGCTGGCCCGGCGCAGCCGACCCTGAGAACCGGCCCGCGTGATCACCGAGATGCACGGGAGCCCGGGTGGTGGGAACACCATCCGGGCTTCTGTCCTGCTCGGGGAGCTGGCCCTTCTCCTGGGGGCGCTCCTTGCCCTCCTGGTCTGGTGGCCGGCCGCCTGGTGGGCCTGGGCCATCCTGGCCCCGGCGGCGGCGGCCCGGCGGGCCGGCGTGCCCCTCCGGGAGCTCGCCGGGCCCCTGCGCCTCCGGCGGACGCTCCTGGTGGTGCTGCTCCTGGGCGTTCTCTCCCTGCCCTTTCTGGGGCTCCTGGCCTGGGTGGCCGGGGGCTGGGCTGCCCCTCCCTGGCCGGGCCTGGGCGGCATGCTCTCCCTGGCCGGTGCCGCGGCGGCCGAGGAGTGGTTCTTCCGGGGCTGGCTCCAGGCCCGTCTGGCCGACGCTGGCCCCGGGCGGCGCTGGTCCTGGCCGCGGCCGCCTTCGCCCTGGCCCACGTCCCCGGCTGGGGCCCGGCCGCGGCCCTCGTGTTCCTGCCGGGACTGGCCCTGGGGCTGGCCCGGGAGTGGAGCGGTGCCCTCTTCGCCCCGATCCTCCTCCACCTCGCCTGGAACCTCTGGGCGTCAGGCCTCCCCGGAGCCGGGCCCTGACATCCCCTGCCGGCCGCGCAGCCGTCGCAGTCCCCGGACCCCCAGGCCGACCAGCCCGAGGGCCAGCCACTGGGCGGGGGTGAGGCCCAGCCAGCGGGGGTCCACCAGGGCCGGGTCGAGGTGGCCGGCGGCCACCAGGGGTGCCGCCTCCTCCGGAGTCAGGCGCAGGAGGTCGGTGGCGAGGCGCCCGGAGCCGTAGAGGAGGGCACCGAGGGTGGCCAGGGTGCCAGCGGGCGGCCGGCGGCGGAGGGAGCGGAGGAGGAGGACCAGGAGCGCGGCCCAGACCAGGGCCTCGGCCAGGGCCGGATCGAGGAGGCCGCCGCCGGGGTGGTCGCCGGCCCGGGCACAGCCCAGCCGGCCCAGCAGACCGGCGGGGACGGCCGCCAGGACCACCAGGTCCAGGCGGGAGCCGGCCGGCGCCCGGGCCAGGCGGGCGTGGAGCCAGGCCCCCCAGGCGCCACCCAGGAGCATGCCCATGGAGGCCAGGCCGTTGTCCAGATCCAGGAGGAGGCCCGGGCCGACGGCTGCCAGGAGCGGCCGGTGGTAGAGGAGGACGGCGGCCAGGTGGCCGGCGAGAAGGGACCAGAGGCCGGCGAAGGCCAGGACCTGGAGGGCCACCACCCGGCGCATGCCGAGGGCAGGGGCGAGGGCGAGAGCCACGGCCAGGCCAGCCGTGGCGCCGCCGGCGAGCCAGGGCAGGGTGGGGGCCACGGGGTCACGGGAGGGCCAGCTCCTGGCGGAGCCAGGGAACGGCCCCGGGCGTCCCCTGCCAGGCGGCGAGGAGCTCGGCGACGATGCCCTCGGCCTCCTGGGGGGAGCCCGGCCGGGCCCGGGTGGCGGGGCAGGCCGGCGGCTCTGGGGCGAGGAGCCCTGTGGCCACGAAGGGATTCCAGCAGAAGGCCTCCCAGAGCTGGAAGCGGGCGCTCCGGGCGCCCGTGCCGTCCCGCTGGAAGGTCGCCAGGGCCCGGCACCAGGCCAGGTGGACCGCGAAGGCCTCGGTGTCCCGGGGGGCACCCTCCAGCCAGTCGCGCCCCTGGCCGAGGCGGAGCCGGGCCGCGGCGACCATGGGCAGGATGCCGGTCCGGCGGTTGCAGTCGAGGGCGAGGACGGGTTCGAGAGCCTGGAGCCGGCGCTCGGCGTCGCCGGTGCCGGTGCCGGGAGGGCCGGCACGGAGCAGGCTCCGCAGCAGGAGGGCCCACCTCTGCTCCTGGTCCAGGTCCTCGCCCGGTGCCGGCGGCCGGGCCTCCGGGCAGCGGGCCAGGGCCGCCGCCACGAGGGCCTCCCGCTCGGCTTGCTCCCGGGTCTCGAGGGCCTCGGCGAGGAGCTGGTGGATGGCGCACCAGGGTGGCTCTGGCCCGGCCCAGGCCGGCAGCTCGGTAGCGAGCCGGCCCAGGTCCTCCCACGTGGCCAGGAGGGCCGGGAGCCCGGGAGCGGGGGCGGGCGTGCACTCATCTGCCCCCGCGACCTCCTCGGCCAGGGCCGCCAGGGTCTCCCTGGCCCGGCTCTCCTGCCCCGCGTGCCGCCAGGCGAGCACCCGCACCGGCGCCGTGGCGACCCCCCTGGAGCCCTCCCGGGGCACCTCCTGCAGGACCTCCACGGCTTCCCCTGGCCGGCCCTCGGCCAGCCGCAGGAGGCCGAGCTCGGTGGCGGCCACCGCCGCGTGCGTCGGGAAGCCCATCCGGAGCCGGTGCAAGAGGTCGGCCGCCTCCCGGTGGTAGCCCAGGGCCCTGGCGAGGCGGGCCTTGTCCACGAGCAGGTCCGGGGACGTTCCCTCGAGCCCGCGGTGGACGACAGCCAGGGCCTCCCGGGCCTCGCGCAGGTGGACGCGGGCGAGGTGCATCTCGCACCGGATCTCGGCCACCTCCGGGTCTCGCCGGAACGGCCGGCGCGGGCGCTCCAGGAGCCGGAGAGCCTCGGCCGCCCGGCCGTGCCCGTCCAGTATGACCGCGAGGTCGAGGAGGGCCTGGAGGGCCTCCGGGTCCTCCTCCAGGGCCTGCCGGCAGAGGCGCTCGGCCGCGTACGGGCGGTCTTCACGCCAGGCCCGCCGGGCCTGGACCAGGAGCGACCTGGTGTCGCCAGCCTCTCTCTCCTCCTTCTCCTGTTCCGGATCCTCGTCGCCGGGGGGCTCGTCGGCCGCATGCTGGAGGATGCTCCGGGCGAAGAGACTCGCCTGCGCGGCCGCGGCCTCCCTGCGGCCATCCTCCAGGGGCACCTCCAGGGCGGTTGCCAGCGGCGACAGGAAGCGGCGTAGCCCGTCGTCCAGGACGAGGAGGCTCGCCGGGAGGACCTCCCGGCGCAGCACGGTCTCGAGGAGGGCCGCAGGCACGGCCACGGAGAGCGGTTCGCGCTTGCGGACGACCCGGGCTCGGAAGGACCATTCCGGTCCCCGGAGGGCCACGACATCGACGGCCACGGGCAGGGGCTCGCCGAGGATCGGGAGCTTCGAGGGGAGGCTGGGCGTCCAGCCGGCGAGGATCAGCCAGCGCTCCCTGGAGCGGCGGGCCTGGCGAGCCTGGGCGAGGAGGGACGGCTCGGGGAGGGGAGCCGGCGCCGGTGGCGGCAGGTGTGGCGTCGTTGCCCGGTCCGGGCAGACGCGGGTGTCCCGCCATTCCCCGCCGACCTCCTCCCGGACGAGCAGGGCACCGCCGGCGCCGGGCTGCACGGGGCCCCGGGTCCAGGCGCAGCGGCAGGCTACCTCGGTGGCCTGCTCGAGGACCCTGGTGAAGAGGGCGGTCTCCTCGTCCCGGGGCAGGCTGAGAGCATGCCCCGGGCGCAGGACCAGCGGCGCGAGGCTCGCCCTCCGGAGGGCGCGGCCAGGGAGGAGGGGCCGGAAGACCTCGGGGAGTTCCGGCTCGTCCTCCAGGAGGACCAGGAAGCCCTGCAGACGGACCAGCTCCGCGAAGGCGGGATACCCCTCCGCCAGGAGATCCAGCTGGAGCAGGGCCTCAGGCCCGGCGAGGGCGACCCAGACCCGCGAGTCCCAGGCCGGTGAGCCCGGCATGCACCACCAGGTCTGACCGCCGGGTTCGGGACGGACTCCGAAGCGGTCCTCGGGACGCAGGGCGGTCCTTGCCGTCGCCCGGTAGAGCCCTTCCAGGGCGGCGAAGAGGTGCCGGATGCGCTCCTTCTCCGCAGTGGGAAGTCCTGCCGTGGCCATCGCCCCGCCAGGATACGGTCCCTGGGGTGGGTGGGCAGGTGCTCCGGGTGGCGCCTAGGCCGCTCGCCGGAAGCCCGACGCCTGGCGGATGGCGGCCACCAGGTCGCCCCAGGCCACGGGCTTCACCAGGACGGCGGCGGCGCCGTGCTCGGCGGCGGCCCGGAGCCGCCCGCGGGGGTCCTCGGCCCCGGTGACGGCGATGACCGGCAGCCAGGGAGCCTCCTCGGCCAG
>CAYMFV010000016.1:0-19251 GCA_964389745.1 uncultured Planctomycetales bacterium
CCCACCACCCCCTGGGAGCCGCCGGGCCCGCCCCCCCCCGAGCTCGACTGGGACATGTGGCTCGGACCGGCGCCGTGGCAGGAGTACACGCCCAAGCGCTGCCACTACAACTTCCGCTGGTTCTACGATTACTCCGGGGGCAAGATGACCGACTGGGGCGCGCACCACAACGACATCGCCCAGTGGGCCCTGGGAGCCGACCACAGCGGTCCTGTCGAGGTGCACGGCCGGGCCGAGTACCCCCTGGAGGGCATGTACGAGACGGCCCTGCGCTTCGATGTGTGGTACCGCTACGAGAACGGCGTCGAGCTGCACTGCACCAGCGAGGGCCGCAACGGCGTGACCTTCGAAGGCAGCAACGGCAGGATCTTCGTCACCCGGGGCGCCATCGAGGGGGACCCGCCGGAGCTCCTGGACCTGCCGGCCGAGGAGGATCCGGTACGCCTCTACCGGAGCGAGAACCACCATGGCAACTGGCTGGAGTGCCTGCGCACCCGCCGGCGGCCCATCTGCGACGTGGAGGTCGGCCACCGCTCGGTGACCGTCTGCCACCTCGGGAACATCGCCATGCGCCTGGGCCGGCCCTTGCGCTGGGACCCGCGGGCCGAGCGCTTCCCCGGGGACGCCGAGGCCGACCGTCTCCTCCGCCGGCCCATGCGCCAGCCCTGGAGCCTCTGACCGTGCCGCACCGCCACTCCCTGCCGTTCCTCCTGCCGCCGGCCTTCCTGCTGGTGACCCTCGCCGCCTGCGCCGCCCCCGGAACCTCCCGGGGGGCCGACGTCGATGCCCTGGTGACCGGGCTCGCGGCCGCCGACGCCAGCGAGCGCGCGGCCGCCCTGGAAGCGGCCCGCACTGCCCCGCCGGCGGCGGTGGGCGCCATCGGTTCCCTCCTGGCCCACGAGAACCCCGACGTGGTCCGGGCCGCCGCCCTGGCCCTGGAGCAGATCGTCCACGAGGCGAGCCGTCCCTGGCTCCCCGACGAGAGCCGGGAGGATCGCGCCGAGCGCCGCCGGCGGGTGGCCCGTGCGCTCCTGGACCTGGCAGGTGGCGGGCCCGGCGGGACCTCCCCCCCCCTGCCGGCGGCCGAGCGCCGGCGGGTCCTGCGCTTCCTCTCCCTGGTGGTGAGCACCGGGGAGGAGGTCCGGGCCGCCGCTGTCTTCCTGGACGACCCGGACCTCCAGGACGCCGCCCTGTACGTCCTGGAGCGGGCCCCCCACCCCGAGGCGGACCGTGTCCTCCTGGAGCGCCTGCGGCGCCGGGCCACACCGGGACCGGCGGCCCTGGCCCGGGTCCTGGGCAACCGGCGCAGCCCGCAGGCGGTCCCGGCCCTGCTCCAGCTCCTCCAGGACCCGGCGGCAGCGGCGGCGGCCCGGCACGCCCTGGCCCGGATCGGCGATCTCCAGGCCCTGGGACCCCTCCTGGCCGCGGCCCAGGCGGGAGAGGCGGACGCCGCCACCGACCTGTTCCTCCTGGCCGACACCTTCCTGAACCAGCGCCAGGCCCGGCAGGCCCGGGAGCTGCAGCCCGTCTGGAAGGCCCTGGCGACGGCGGCGGACCCCGCCCTGCGTTGTGCCGCCCTCCAGCTCCGGGCCCGGAGCGAGGGTCTGGACTGCGTCCCTGTCCTCCTGGACGCCCTGGCCGACGAGGCCCCGGCCGTCCGGGGCGTGGCCCGGGAGTTCCTGACCGCCTTGCCCGGGACGGAGGTCACGGACCGGATCCTGGTCACCCTCGAGGAGGCCCGGCCCCCCATCCGGGCCCGGCTCCTGGAGATCCTGGCCCGGCGCCGGGATCCCGAGGCGCCGGCCACCCTCCGCCGCTTCTTCACCGATCCCGTGGCGGAGGTCCGGCTCGCAGCCCTGGAGGCAGCCCGGCTCACCCCCGATCCCGGCCTCCGGGCGGCCCTCGCCGGCATCCTGAACGCGCCGGACCGCTCCCGGGAGGAACGCCGGGCGGCAGCCGCGGCCCTCCTGGACCAGGCGGCCGCCCTGGAGCGGGAGGGGCTGGGCAGCGACGCCGCCGAGCTCTACCTCCTCCTCCTGGACCGACGCGAGCTCGCCGCTCCGGCCACCGTGGCCGGGGCGATGCGCGGCCTGGCCGCCCTGGGCCACGCCGAGGCCGCCGCCCGCCTGGAGGCCCTGGCCGCGGAGGGCCCCCACCGGCACGAGGCCGAGCGTGCCCTGGTGACCCTGGGGGGCGTCCTGGCCGCCCGGGGGGGGGAGCGGGAGACCTGTGAACGGATCCTCACCCGGCTCTGTACCACCTCTCCCTCCCGCTCCGTCCGCCAGGATGCCGCCCGGATCCTCCGGCGCCTGGGCGTGGACACGACGAGCTTCGCCCAGAAGGCCGGCTTCCTGGTCCGTTGGCGCCTGGACGGTCCCCATCCCCTGCCGGGGAAGGGAGACTTCGCCGTCCATCCCTTCGGGGACCAGGGGCCGCCGACGGCGGACTGGCTGGAGATGGTCACCGAGGACCTGGACGGGGTGGTGGACCTCCTACCCCGCTTCACGAAGACCGAGCAGGTCGCTGCCTGGGCGTGGACCGCCTTCCGGGTGGACCGGGAGGTGGACGCGGAGCTGCGCATCGGCAGCGACGACGGGGTGGCCGTCTGGCTGGACGGGCGGCTGGTCCACCAGAACGACGTCTACCGGGGCCTGGCCGTGGACCAGGACAAGGTGCCGGTGCACCTCGCCCCGGGGCGGCACACGCTGCTCCTGCGCATCACCCAGGGTGGCGGCGACTGGCGCTTCACGGTGCGCCTGACCGATCCCGACGGGCGGCCCCTGGCCTTCGCCTGGGTGCCCTGACGGTCAGTCCCGCGCGCCCAGGGCATGATCGACGTCAACTGGTGGGGTTCGGTCTACTCCCTGGACTCCAACACAGACACCGGCATCTTGCCGGGCAGTTCCGATGGAGCTGAATCAACTCCATGGAAAAGGACCCGTCCGGCACCATCTACGCCATGGTCGTGGTTACCACTCTGACCGAGGTTCGCAGCATGGCGGTGAGCACGAGCGCCGCCTTCTATGCCACCAAGGACAACGGGATCGGTCACATCGATGATCTCTACACCCTGGATCCCGTGACCGCCGTGGCGAGTCTCGTTGGCCCTACCGACTTCGGCGGCATCCAGGGCCTGGCCTGGCAGGGCAGCACCCTCTACGCCTGGGACTGCGGCTTCGGCAGCGGAACCGGCGATGGCTTTGTCACCATCAACCCCACCACCGGCGCCGGCGCGGATGTGAACGGTGCCGGCTCGGGCGGCCCCATCGCCTACGTCTACGGCACGCCCGGCAACTTCACCTGGATGGGCTCGCCCTGCACCGCGACCACAATGGACATCACCACCCAGACTCCGTCCTCGGCGGCACCACCCTGCCGGTGACCCTGCCCCAGGGGCCAGCGGCGCCATCCGCGTCCAGGCGGTAGACGTCGGCGGGAGCTGTTCGACCTGCGCGCTGGGCAACTTCACCGACCTGCAGGACGCCGATATTCGTGCCCGGAGCTCCCCCCTGCTCCTGCCTTCTCTGGCCCGGCCGCAGCGGGCGTTCGAAGCCATCTCCATGTTCCCCGACAGGTGGCCCGGAGCCAGGGCGGACGAGAGGAATCACCTTGCCCGCAACAGCGGGGCGAGCGCCGCCCAGGCCGACAAGAACTCGTGCCACGCATCGAAATGGGCGAGGCGCGCCCGAGACGCCTCGTCCTCCACTGGGAGGAGTTCCAGCCTCGAGATGTCCCCAGCCTCCTGGCGGGTGCGCGCCATGGCGAGAGTCATCTCCAGCGCGGGAAGGACCTCGCGCCGGTAGCTCTCCAGGCGAGCCAGGGCTCTGGCTACCTCGGCGTGGCGCCGGCGCAGCTCCAAGGTCGCATCCCTCCGCGCCATACTCTCTCTGTGGACGGCCGCGGCCGCTCGCTCACGGGCCGCCCGAGCCCTGGCGGCAGCGGCGCCGCTCAACGGCAGCTCCAGGCTGATGCCGGCATCGAAGCTCGCCCGGTCGTCGCTCCGGCGCCGGTAGAAGAGGTCCAGGTTCACCACCGGGATCCGCTCGGCGGCGCTCCGGGCGGCCTCCAGCTCCGCAACCCGTACCTCGGCCACGGATTCCCGGACCGCGGGCATGTCGGAGACCCGATCCAGGACTTCATGGAAGACCGGGAGCTCCAACACCTCGTCCAGAGAGGCCTCCAAGCGGCGCGGTCTCCGTTCCCCCCCCCCGATCAGGGCGTCGAGCTGCTCCCGTGCGGCCTGCAGGCGATGGTCCAGCTCGGCGAGTTCCTGGGAGAGTTCGGCAACGCGGAGGCGTGGCGCCACGAGTTCTCCCGGCACCCGTGCGCCGGCGTCCACCTCGGCCGTGGCCAGGGCATGCCACTCTCGGGCCAGAGCCAGGCGGCCGGCCTGGGTTTCTCGCGCCTCCTGGAGGGACAGGACCGTGGCGAAGGCGCCCCGAAGTCGGATCTCCAGTGCGACGGCCACCCGGTGGCGACGGGCATGAAGGAGTTCGAGCCGCCCCTCCGCCAGGGCCTCTCCAGCAGCCAGGCGGCCGCCAATGGGCAAGGGTTGGCTGACCCCTGCCACGATCTCCTCGCCGGACCGCGGGGACGAGAAGGGCACCGACTCCGCCCGGGCGAAGAGCCTGGCGTCAGGCAGACGGCCGGACACGGCCACCAGTTCCCCCTGCGCCGCCAGCTCCCGATCCAGTGCCACCAGTTCAGGCGAGTTCCTTTCCGCCAACCGCCACGCCTCCTCGAGTGTCAGCGGGCGATCCGCGGCTCCTGACGGACCGCGGACACGGGCCGCCGAGGTCTTGGGGCTTCCCTGTTGTGCGAGAGCATGGTCCCAGCGCGTCACCGCGCCGCCGGCGGGATGGGCGGAAGGGATGCCGTCGGTACCGGCCGCGGTACAGGCGACTGCGACGAGCGGTATGGTCAGAACCGGGACGCGGAGCATGTGTCCTCCTCCTGCAAGGGCTTGCCGAAACGGTAGTAGAGAGTCGGAACCACGATCATGTTGAGAAATGTGGACGACACAAGCCCGCAAAGGATCACCTGGGCCATGGGAGTCTGGATCTCGCTGCCGGGCTTGCCGCCGCCGAGAGCCAGCGGGATGAGAGCGATCCCGGTCGCCAGCGCAGTCATCAGAATCGGAATCAGCCGTTCCACCGAGCCGCGCAGAACGGCCTCCCGGAAGTCCCGGACACCCTCCTGCGCCTGGAGGTGGCGGATATGTGCAACAAGCATGATCCCGTTGCGCGTCGCGATGCCAAACACGGTGATGAACCCGATCAGGGAGCCAACAGAGAGCACGCCGCCGCCCAGGTGCACACCGGCCACGCCGCCGATGAGCGCCAAGGGCAGGTTGGCCATGACGAAGAGCGCATCCCGACTGCCCCCGAAGGCCTGGCGCAGCAGGAAGCCGATGCCAAGGATCACCACAATCGCGAGGATCAGGAGCCTCTGTCGGGCGGATCTGGCGCTCTCGAACTGCCCGCCAAACTCGACCCGGTACTCTCGCCGGCCTTCCAGCAGGGGCTGGACGACGCGCCGCACGTCCTCGACCACCGACACGAGGTCTCGTCCGGCAACATTGCAGGAGATCACCAGCCGGCGCTGGCCGTTCTCGCGCCGGACCCGGTTCGGGGTCGCGTCCCGGACAACCCGAGCCACGGCCGAGAGGGGCAAGAGGTGTTCTCCGGCCACAAGGGGCAGGCGGCCAAGGCTGGCCGGCTGCGCCGCGGCGGACTCGAGCCGCAGGACCACGTCGAAGGGATAGCCGCGTTCGAGGAGCTCCGTGGTCTGGTGGCCGAGGAAAGCGGCCTGGAGAACCGTAGCCACCTCCTCCGGGTCTACTCCCAGCCGCCCCATGGCCTGCCGGTCGAGGTAGACCTGGAGCGCCGGCACCGCTGCCTGCTGCTCCACGGCCAGGTCCACGACTCCAGGGATCCCGGCCATGGCCTCCCGGGCGGCAGCGGCGATGCGACGCAGCTCTTGAAGGTCGGGGCCGAACACCTTCACTGCCAGCGCTGCCCGCGTCCCGGAGAGCATGTGGTCGATGCGGTGGGAGATCGGCTGGCCGATGTTGAAGAGCATGCCAGGGACCACGCTGAGAGCCCGACGAAGGTCTTCCAGGAACTCCTCCCGGGTACGGTCTCTGCTCTCCAACCGGACATCGATCTCGGCGAACTCGACGCCTTCCGCGTGTTCGTCCAGCGCAGCGCGTCCCGTGCGCCGCGCCACGGTCACTACCTCAGGCTGCGCCAGGAGGACCCGTTCTGCCATCCGCCCCAGACGGTCGCTTTCCGCCAGGGAAGTGCCCGGCAGGGTCACAGCAGTCACCGTCAGGGCGCCCTCGTTGAAAGCCGGCAGGAAGGAGCTCCCCAAAGCGGTCGCAGAGATGCCGGCCAGAAGAAGCAGGACGAGAGTCGCGGCAACGGGCATCCAGGGGCGCCGGAGTACGGACTCCAGGGAGCTCCGGTAGAGCGCCTTGAGTATCCGAACGTGGCGGGCCTCTCGGGCCGTGCGCACCGCCCGCGAGCCGGGGATGAGCAGAAGGCAGAGCACCGGGGTGAGGGACAGTGCAACAAGCAAGGACACCGCCAGCGAAACCACGTAGGCCAACCCCAGAGGCTCGAGGAGCCGGCCTTCGACGCCGCTCAGGAAGAACAGCGGCAGGAAGACGAGGATGATGATGAGCGTCGCAAAGACGATGGAGGAGCGGATCTCCACGCTGGCGTCGAGGACCACGGCGCGTGCGGGCCGCCGTTCCGAAGCCGGCCGGTGGGCGTTTTCTCTCAACCTCCGAAAGACGTTCTCCACATCGATCACTGCGTCGTCAACGAGAGCGCCCACGGCGATGGCCATGCCGCCAAGGGTCATCGCATTCACCGTGCCGCCAAAGGCATCCAGGAGGATCACCGCAACGAGCAAAGAGAGTGGAATGGCCGTCAGAGTGATGAGCGTCGCCCGCAGGTTCACGAGGAAAAAGCCGACGACGAGGATCACGAGCAGGCCGCCGTCGCGAAGAGCGTGCACCACGTTACGCACGGCGGCTTCGATGAAGTCAGCCTGGCGCAGCAGATCGCGGTGCAGGGCCATCCCCTCCGGCATTTTGGGCGCCAACTCGTCGAGGACCTGGTCAACGCGCTCTGTCAGCTTCAACGTGTTGACATCGGGCTGCTTCTGGATTCCGACCACGACCCCTGGAGTGCCATTCACCGAGCCCGTGCCACGGGCTGGACGGGCTGCGATCTCCACGCGGCCCAGGTCTCGGATCTGGATGGGTATGCCATCCCGAGTGGCAACGACCACCGCCTCGATGTCGCCGCCGTTCCGGAAACGACCGAGGCCGGTGACGAGATACTCGGTGCCTCCCTGCACCGCGAAGCCGGCCGGGATGTTGCTGTTGGCCGTGCGCACGACATCCGCGACAAGTGTCAGAGGAATGCCGTAGGCAGCGAGCCGCTCGGGACGCAGCCAGATCTGGTACTGGCGCACGGAGCCGCCAATCGCCGTGACCTGGGAGACGCCAGGAACCGCAAGCAGGCGCCGGCGCAGGGTGGTTTCCACGAAGCTCCGTACCTCGAGGGGGTCAGCTTCCGCTGCCGTCACGCCGAGGAAGACGACCTCGCCCATGATCGAGGAGATCGGTGCCAGAACCGGTGTGCCCGCCTGCTCCGGCAGCGCCTCCTTGACCAGCGCAAGCTTCTCGGTCACCACCTGGCGGGCCCGGAAGATCTCCGTTCCCCAGTCGAACTCCGCATAGACGATGGAGATCCCCATGGAGCTCGTGGAGCGGACGCGACGGATACCGGATGCGCCATTCAGCGCTGCTTCGATGGGGAAGGTCACCAGGTTCTCAACCTCGGTGGTGGCCATGCCCGGAGCATCGGTCAGGACAGTGACCGTGGGGGCGGTCAGGTCCGGAAACACGTCCACGGGTGCTCGCGAGGCCGTGGCCACGCCCCACACGGTCAACGCGGCAGCCAGGATCACGACCACGGCCCGGTTCTGCAGGGACCAGCGAATGACGGCGTCCATGGGATCAGTGGCTGTGCGCCGGAATGGCACCGGTCAGGGACACGAGGCGGACGATGGCTGCTCCTTGGACTACGATCCGCTCCCCTTCCTCGAGCCCCTCCACGATCTCGACCAGGCCATCGGCCCTGAGGCCCGTGCGGACGACCCGGCGGTCAAAGGTCTCGCCGGCCACCTGGACGTAGACAACGGATGCGCCGTCCTCGTCCACCAGCGCCGTGGACGGCACCGCCAGCGTACGCCGCGGGGCGCCAGTGGCGAGCTCGGCATCGAGGGTCATGCCAACCCGCAGCCAGCCCGGGTTCGGGGTCTCGAAGACCACCTCCGCGCTTCGCGTGACGCCATCGATCTCCGGCGCCACGACCAGCCTTCGCCCCGCCTGGCCAGGGAGCTCCAGGACGCTCCCATCGAGCGGATGCCGCAGGAAAGCCTGAGGAGCTTCCTCCAGGCGCAGAACATCCCTTTCCGGAATGCGCAGGGCGACCCGCAGTACACTGTCGTCGAGGATCCGGAACAGTGGAGCACCCTCCTCCACCCATTCCCCGGGCGCGTGCAGCACCTCTACGATCGTGCCGTCGCATGGAGCCAGGATCTCCAGCTCCACCTCCGGCGGTGCCGACAGATCCTCATCCTCGCTCCCACCTCGAGCCAGCTCCTCTGCGGCCTGAGTCCAGGCGCGTAGAGAACCGGCAGCGGCTTGTTCGGCAGCCAGGGCCGACTCCAGTCGGTATCTGGCCTCCTCGAGCTCGCGCTCTGATCGTGCGCCCCTGCTGTGGAGCTCGCGAACCCGCCCGAAGGCGCTCCTGGCGACGGCCACGCCAGCTCGGGCGGCCTCCAGGTCCGCGGCAGCCCGGGCACTGCCCGCTACGGCCTGGGTCAGGGCGATGTGACGCTGGAGCCGTGCGTCCTCCCAGGTGGCACGATCGGCGCCCAGCAGAGGGATCCGAAGACGAGCGAGCGGCTCCCCGCCGGCCACACGCGTTCCGAGCCCTGCCATGCTCCGGGCCGCTGGCTCCTGCAGCCGACCGCTCCAGGGCGCGAGCACCCGGGAAGCCTGGCCGGGAACGCTGCCAACGCGGGCCGCAACTCGGATCTGCTCCCGCAAGACGCGGATGGCGGCGGCCTCGGCCCGCAGACGAACGGGCCACTGCTGCTCCTTGAGCATGACGACACGGCCTTCTGTCTCCGGCCATCCCGTGGCCGCCTGCTGGGCCGACGCCAGGTCAGGATGGACCTGGACGGCCGGTAGCTCCGGCCGGTCGCCGGCCAACCCCAGCGTCCAGGTCCAGCTCCCCGGAACGGGCAGGACGACCTCAGTCAAGTAGATCCCGGGCCGGGTTGGAGCGCGTACCGGGACCCGTACGAGCCCCTCGGCACCAGCAAAGACCATGGCGAGCTCGCCAGACAGGACCGGCGCTCCATCGGCCAGCTTCGTGACGTGGACGGCGAAGGTTGCTGGCCGTCCTGAAACCGGTAGCTCGTGCTCGATGAAGAACTCGTGCTGCTCGCTCCACACCGTGAGCGCCCGCGTCGGCCAGCTCTCAACAGGCTGTGAAGAGCCGTGCTCCGGGCCGGACCTGCTACAGCTGGTCAGAAGGAGGAAGGAGGCGAGAAGGAGGGTGTGTCGGGACGTGTCCACTGCATCTCTCGTGACCAAAGGGAAGGGCCTGGACCCCGGGCTCAGGCGCGGGGCATCCCACCGCCCGGATCAGGGCAGGGGCTCGGTCTTCCAGTCAGGAGAGCGGCGGACCGCGGGTCCACCTGGCCCGTGGTGGCGGGTCGGGTGGCCGATCTGCCGGGACATCCGTCACCGCTCGAACGGTTGGCAGCGCCAGGGCCACCTCGGGCCAGACGCAGGGCCGGACGCAGGGATATGAGATCCTGGGCCAGCTGGACGAGTGCTGCGGCAGACCCGTCCAGGCGTGGTCCTGCCAGGAGTGGTGGTGCGGCTCTGGGCTTTGCCTCGGGTGCTCGTGGGCATGGGCATGGCCGGCGATGCGTCGCTCGGCAGCGGCCTCGTGGCCGCCAAGGCCATGGGCATGTCCGTGCAGCAGGTGAGCGGGAGTCCCCAGGAGGCAGACCACCACGAACAGCCCCAGGGCCAGCAAGGTCAGGGACCGTGACTGCCGCATGCCAGACGAGGAGAAGCCAGCTCGCACGTCTCTGGGACTATAGCAGGCCTCCCCTGCCCCGCCAATCTTGCGCCGCCGCGGCCCGGCGCCCTGGGCGCGGCCAGTTCCAGTCAGGCGCGCAGGTCCCGGCCCCGGTCCTCGGGGAAGCCGAAGTGGGCCGGGTCCTGGCCCTGCCGGTACTCGCAGAAGAGGTCGTAGTCCCGGCTCCGAACCAGGTCCGGGTCCTTGCCGAAGCAGTAGGGGCATTCCAGGTGCTCCGCCAGGGGCCGCATCTCCAGCAGCCGCCGGCAGAAGACCCGGGGTTCGGCGGCGCCCTCCCGGCCGGGAGCGGGTTCAGGTTGTGCGCTCATATTCCTCCTCGGCCGACCGCACCCGGGCCCGGAGAAGCCGCCAGTGGCGTGCCACCGCCGCCTGGATCCGGTTGAAATCGAGCTCGGCCTTGCGGAAGCGGCCCTGGTTGCGGAAGTACTCCTCCAGGGCCTCCCGGGACAGCTCCGGCTCCACGTTGATCCGGAACCGCTCCCCGTCGAAGACCTCCATCACCGGGTAGAGGCCCGAGCGGACGGCCAGCCGGACCAGCTCGATGCTCTCGGAGGGCTCGGCCTTCCAGCCCGTGGGGCAGGGCGAGAGGATGTGCAGGAAGCGGAAGCCCCGGGCGTCCAGGGCGTAGCGCATCTTGCGCAGGGCATCCTCGGCGTGGCCCAGGGAGATGGTCGCCGCGTAGGGCACCCGGTGGGCGGCCATGATGCCCAGGATGTCCTTCTTCTCCTCCGGCTTGCCCCGGGGCGTGGTCGTCGTGCTGGCTCCCAGGGGCGTCGCCGAGGAGCGCTGGCCGCCGGTGTTGCCGTAGATCTCGTTGTCGTAGCAGACGAAGAGGATGTCCTCGTTCCGCTCCGCCGCCGCCGACAGGGTGGCCATGCCGATGTCGTAGGTGCCGCCGTCCCCGGCCCAGCACAGCACCCGGGTGTTCTCGCCGTTCAGGCGGGCCACCTGGGCCATGCCGGTGGCCACTGCCGCCGCGGCGGCGAAAGTGGAAGCCACCACCGGCGCGCCGTAGGCCGAGTACGGGTAGGCGCCGGCGGCGACGATGGCACAGCAGGCGGGAATGACGAGCTGCACCTGCCGGCGCCCCGTCGCCCGGGCCATGAAGTGGAGCCCGACGGACATGCCGCAACCGCCGCAGTTGGTGTTTCCCGGGCGCAGGATCGGCTCGGACCGGTCCTCCGCCGACTGGGCGACGCCGCCGAGAAGGGGTTCGGTGCCAACCATCACGCCACCTCCATGACCTCGGGTTCGCCGGAGCGCGTCCGGCCGAGGATGTCCTCCAGGACCTGTTCCAGGTGCTCGGGCCGGACGTCGCCGCCGCCCAGGCCGAGCATGTAGTTCTGGACGATGGCCTCCGAACCGGTCAGGGCCCGCAGCTCGGACCAGAGGATGCCGCCCAGGCCCGGGGAGACGTCCCGGTCCAGGATTGCCACCCGTTGCCGGCCCCGGAGCCAGGTGCCGAGGAGATCCTCCGGGAAGGGTCGGTGCATGCGCACCCGCAGGGAGCCGACGCGGACGCCCCGTTCCCGGGCGGCATCCACCATCCGCCGGACCGTGGCCGCCGTCGTGCCCATGGACACGAAGACCACCTCGGCGTCCTCCATCCGGTACGGCACCACCCGGTCGGCGGGCCGCCGGCCGAAGACCTGCTCGAAGGACCGCTGGCACTCGGCGTAGACCTCGGGCACCCGCAGCATCGCCTCGTGGTGCTGCCGGCGGTGGACCTCGATCTCGTGGGGGTAGTCCAGGCCGCCCAGGGTCCGGGGCTTGTCGGTGACCCGGTGCGGCAGGTCCAGGGGCGGCAGGAACTCGTCCACCTTCTGCTGCTCCGGCACATCGGTGAGCATCATCGTGTGGGAGAGCACGAAGGCGTCCTGGCAGACCATCACCGGCAGCAGGATGCGGTGGTCCTCGGCCAGGCGATAGGCCAGGAGCGTGGTGTCCATCACCTCCTGGTTGTCCTCGCAGTAGAACTGCACCCAGCCGGCGTCCCGGAGCATCAGGGTGTCGCCGTGGTCCACCCAGATGTTCCAGGGCGGGCCCAGGGTGCGGTTCACCGCCATCATGACCACGGGCAGGCGGTAGAGGGCCGCCGCGACCACGTTCTCGGCCATGTAGGCCAGGCCGTTCGAGGAGGAGGCGGTGAAGGTCCGAGCGCCGGCCAGGGCGAAGCCGATGCACACGCCCATGGCGCTGTGCTCGCTCTCGACCCGGACGATGCTGCCCTTCTCGATCTCCTCGCTGCAGAGCAGCTCGATGCACTCGCTCTGGGGCGTGATCGGATACACCCCCCCGCCAAAGCCACGGGCGGAGCGGTTGGCCCGCCCGGCCAGGGCGGCGGCCTTGGCGGCGGCGTGGTTGGCGCTGATCAGTTCGACGGGCATGACGCTTGCATCTCCATGGCCTGGCGCGGGCACTCCTCGACGCAGATGCCACAGCCCTTGCAGTAGCTGTAGTCCACCTCGTAGGAGGGGGGCGCCCGGCGGATGATTCCCTCGGGGCAGTAGACCAGACAGGTGTCGCAGCGGGTGCAGTGGCCGCAGGAGAAGCAGCGGTGGGCCTCCATGGGGTCGGCCAGGCCAGCGTGGACCTCGGCGAAGTCCCGGAGCCGCTCGGGCACCGGCCGCTGCTGCTCCTGGTCCGGTTGCGCCGGTGCGAAGTGGTCGAAGCGGATGTCGGTGGCGGGCACCGCCTGGCTCCGGTCGGGGCGGGAGAAGACCTCGACCTCGAGCCCCAGGGCGCGCAACACCCGCCCGGCAGCCCGGCGACCACTGCCGATGGCGTGGGTGACCGTGCCGTCGCCGGTGGCCAGGTCCCCGGCGGCGAAGACCATGGTCTCCCGGCCGGCGGCGTGGATCCGGCCGTCCCGGAGCTCCCAGCCGGCGGGCAGCAGGGAGAGGTCCGGCGACTGGCCCAGGGCCAGGAGCACGTGGTCGCAGCCCATGCTCGCGCTGCGGTCGGTGACCTGGGGCCGCCGGCGGCCTGACTCGTCGGGCTCGCCCAGCTCCACCTCGGCCAGGACCACGGCTTCGACCCGGCCCTGGCCGGCGAAGGCCACCGGCTGGCGCAGGAAGAGGAACTCCACGCCCTCCTCCCGGGCTTCCTCCACCTCCTCCCGGATGGCGGGCATCTCCCGGGCACTGCGGCGGTAGGCGACGGTGACCCGCTCGGCGCCGCAGCGCAGGGCGCTCCGGGCACAGTCCATGGCCGTGTTCCCCCCTCCCAGGACCACCACATGGCCGGAGAGACTGCCCCCCCCTCGAGGTTCACCCGGTGGAGGAAGCGAATGCCCTGCTCGATGCCCGGCAGCTCGACCCCCGGGGCCTCCAGGCCACGCAGCCGCTGCAGGCCGGTGGCGAGGATGACCGCGGCGTGCTCCCGGGCCAGCTCCTCGAGACCGGCAGCGTCCAGGAAGCAGCCGGTGCGGGCCTCCACGCCCAGGTCGAGAACCGCCTGGATCTCCTGGTCCAGGACCGCCCGGGGCAGGCGATACTCGGGGATGCCGGTGCGCAGCACCCCGCCGAGCTGGGCCTCGCCCTCGTAGAGGATCGCCTTCTGGCCGGCCCGGGCCAGGTGGTAGGCCGCCGCCAGACCGGCCGGCCCGCTGCCGACGATCGCCACCCGGTGCCCGGCACCTTCCGGGCGGTCGTCCGCCCGGGCAATCCGGGCTTGGTCCGCCACCCAGCGCTCCAGGGCGCGGATGTTCACCGCGCCGTCGTACTCGGCCCGGTTGCAGCCCTCCATGCAGGGCGCCGGACAGACCCGGCCGCAGACCCCGGCCAGGGGCGTGCTGCCGGCGAGCACCGCGCTGGCGGCCTCGGCACCTTCCCGGACCACGGCCTGGATGAAGCCGACGCAGTCGTTGCCGGCGGGACACCAGGCGTTGCAGGGCGCGAGGTGCTCGGCGTAGACGGGCATCTGGGTCCGCCAGGCACCGGTCTGCAGGCCCGTGGGCAGCCCTTCCCGGAGCTCCTGGAGGGGCAGCACCTCGACCGGCGGCGGCGGGTCCCCGTCCCCCAGGGCGACCCCGTCCTTCGGCCCCGGCAGCTCGGCGATCCGCACCTCCTCCCAGGCCTCCCGGGCGGCGGCGACGTTGCTCCAGAAGCCGAGGGACCGGTACACCTCCTCGAGGAGCTCCGGCGGCAGCTCCCGGATGCGCACGTAGGCGCCGGCGATGGTGGTGTTGACGATGACCACCGAGCGGGTGCCGATGCCGTGCCGCCGGGCGATGGCCGTGGCGTCGACCGTGGCGACACGGTGCCCCGCCAGGAGTTCCTGGAAGGCCTCCGGTGGCTCCGGCGTGTTGAGGAGCACCAGGCCGTTCGGCCGCAGGCCGGCCAGGACCTCCCGGCCCACCAGGGTCGGGTCCAGGACCAGGATCTCGTCCGGCTCGTAGACCTTGTTCCGGTTCTCGATGGGCGCATCGGAAACCCGGGTGTAGGCCCGGACCGGGGCACCGCTGCGCTCACTGGCGTAGTCCCCGAAGGTCTGGACGCTCTTCCCTAGGCGGGCGTAGACGGCGGCGAGGATCTTGGCGCAAGTCACGCCTCCCTGGCCGCCCCGGCCGTGCAGGCGGATCTCCATCGTGGTTTCGGGGTTCTCCTGGAGGGGAGGAGGCACTTCCATCAATGTCTAACCCAGGGACCGGCTTTCGGCAATGGCTCCTTCCCGGAGGCCGCCGTTGCGGGAGTATGGCATGTCGCATGTATAGTGCCCCCTTCCGGGTCGTGGACCCTCACGGGATGTCGTCACCGAATCCTCCTCCTTCTTCTCCGACGGGCGAGTGGCCCCCTTTGCTGGAGGCTGCCTTCGGGGCCGAGGACGTTGCTCGCCTCCTGGAGGACCTCGAGAGGGACCTGGCCGGCCGCTACGGCATCCGGCAGGTGTGCCTGCGGCCAGCCCGGGAGCAGGGCGCCGCCCCACGGGAAGAGGAGGGCGAGGGCTGGACGCTGCGGCTGCCGGTCCTCCTGGGCGCCCTCGAACTGCGCCGGGAGGAGGCGCCCGGCAAGGAGCTGGAGGGGGAGCTCCGGGCTGCCGCCCGCCTGGCCGCCGAGACCCTCGGCGCCAGGCTGGCCGAGACCCTCCTCGCCCACGGCGCCCAGGCCCTGCAGCTCCTCACCGGCGGCAGCGAGGAGTTCTTCTACTACGTCCACGACGCGGAGGGCATCTTCACCTACGTGAGCCCCTCGGTGCGGGCCATCACTGGCCGGGAGCCGGAGGACTGGAAGCAGCATTTCAGCACCTATTTCACCGAGAACCCGATCAATGCCCTGGCCGCCCGGCACACCCAGTGGACCCTGCGCGACGGCAGTGGTGCCCCCTCCTACCTCGTGGAGGTCCAGCACGCCGACGGGCACCCGGTCCTCCTCCGGGTCCACGAGCAGCCCCTGCGCCGGGGAGAGCGGATCCTCGGCATCCACGGCATCGCCCTGGATGTGACCCGCTGGTACTCGGCGGAGCGGGAGCTCCTGGCCACGGAGCAGCGCTACCGCGCTCTCTTCGAACAGGCCCGGGACGGCGTCCTGGTGGCCGACGCCGCCGGCCGGATCCAGCAGGCCAATCCAGCCGCCTGCCAGCTCCTGGGCCGCTCCCAGGACCAGCTCCGTGGGGAGGGCCTGGACCCCCTCCTGCCCCCGGATGCCGGTGGCCGGGAGACCATCCTCGGTCGGGGACCCGGTGGTCGGGCCCTGGAGTGGAACGTCCAGGAGCTGCCGGACCGGCGGCGTCTCGTCTTTCTCCGGGACGTGAGCGAGCAGCTCCGGACGGAGCAGGAGCGCCGGGCCCTGGAGCAGCAGCTCGTGCATTCCCAGCGCTTCGAGTCCCTGGGCCGACTGGCCAGCGGCGTCGCCCACGACCTGAACAACGTCCTCACCGCCATTCGCGCCCATGCCGAGATGCTGCAGATGGAGGCGAAGGAGGAGGCCGGGGACGTGGCGGGCATCCTGGAAGCGGTGGAGCGGGCGGCGGCCCTGACCCGGCGGCTCCTCGAGTTCGCCCGCCGGCGGCCCCGCCAGCCGGTAGACCTGGACCTGGCGGCCACGGTGCGCGGGCTGATGCCCATGCTGCGCACCCTGCTCGGCCGCGGCATCGCCCTCGAGACCTTCCTCGAGCCCGAGACACCCCGGGTCATGGCCGACCCCACGGAGCTGGAGCAGGTTCTGATGAACCTCGTGGTGAATGCCAGCGACGCCCTGGAGGGCTCCGGGAGGGTGGAGATCCATCTCCAGACCTGCCAGGTGGAACCCGGGGACCCGAGCTGGCCAGCCGCGCCTCCCGGCGCCGGCGTGCTCCTCACCGTGGCCGACGACGGGCCGGGCATCCCGGCCCCGATCCAGGAGCACATCTTCGAGCCCTTCTTCACCACGAAGGACCCGGAGGGGGGGTCGGGCCTCGGCCTTTCCATCGTCCAGTCCCTCGTGGTCCGGAACGGCGGTTCCGTCCGGGTCCGCTCCACCCCGGGTGCCGGCGCCGCCTTCGACATCCTGCTCCCGGCCAGGACCGCATCCGTGCCCGCCGGTCCGGAGGCGGCGCGGGGCACGATCGTGGCGGTGGACGACGAGGAGCCGGTGCTGCTCCTCCTGCAGCGCATCCTCCTCCGGGAGGGCTACCAGGTCCTGGTCGCCCGGGACGGCCGGGAGGCCCAGGCGGCCCTGGAACGAGCCGGCCAGGCCGATCTCCTGGTGGCCGACATCATCCTTGCCCAGGAGACGGGCCTCGAGGTCGCCCGGGCCCTGCGCCAGCACCAGTCGGCGCTGCCGGTCCTCTTCATCTCCGGCCACCTGGGGCCGGGACCGGATCGGGAGGTCGCCCGGGAGATAGAGGACCTCGAGGCCCGCTTCCTGGCCAAGCCCTTCACCCAGCGCACCCTGCTCGCCGCGGTGCAGCAGGCCCTGGCACCGACAGTCAGGGATCCCGGGCGAGGCGCAGGCCGGTGAACTGCCAGCGCTGCCAGGGGTAGAAGAAGTTCCGGTAGGTGGTTCTGGTGTGACCCGGTGGCGTGGCACAGGAGCCACCCCGGAGCACGAACTGGTTGCTCATGAACTTGCCGTTGTACTCGCCGATCGCTCCAGGGGGGGGGTGGTAGCCGGGATAGGGCCGGTAGGCACTGCCGGTCCACTGCCAGAGCTGGTCGTCGAGCTGCTCCAGGCCGGGTGCCAGCGCCGGGTCCGCGGCCACCGCCTCCCACTCCTCCTCGGTGGGCAGGCGGGCGCCGGCCCAGCGGGCGAGGGCGTCCGCCTCGTACCAGGAGAGGTGGGCGGCCGGCTCCTCCCGGCGCACCGGCTGGGGTCCCCGGAGGGTGAAGTGCTGCCAGCCGTCCTCGCCCTCGCGCCAGTGGAGGGGGGCCCGGATCCCCTCGGCCTGGACCCAGGCCCAGCCGTCGGCCATCCAGAGGGTGGGGTCCAGGTAGCCGCCATCGGCCATGAAGTCCAGGACCTCGCCGCAGCTGAGGAGGCGACTGGCCAGGGCGAAGGGCTGGAGGTGGACCTGGTGCCGGGGGCCCTCGTTGTCGAAGGCAAAGCCCCCCCCCGCGTGGCCGACCTCCACCAGGCCGCCGGCGTGCTCCAGCCAGCGCGGCGGGCCGGAGTCGGTCGCCGGCGCCGAGGCGGGGGCCGCCGGCTCGTACACCGGTTCCAGGGGATTGCAGGAGAAGGCGTGGAGGATGTCGGTGAGCAGCAGCTCCTGGTGCTGCTGCTCGTGCTGGATGCCCACCTCCAGCACCCGCAGCAGGTCCGGATGCGGGTCGGCGGCGAGGAGGGCGTCCACGGCGCCGTCCACCTCCCGGCGCCAGGCCAGGACCTCCGCCAGGGAGGGCCGGGTCAGGAGCCCCCGCCGGGGGCGCGGGTACTGGGGGCCAACGGTCTGGTAGTAGGAGTTGTAGAGCACTTCCCACCCGGGCCGGCCCGGAGGCTGCTCCTGGCCCAGGAGGAAGGTGGAGAAGAACCAGGTGGTGTGGGCCAGGTGCCACTTGGCCGGGCTGGCGTCGGGCATGGACTGGACCTGGGCGTCCTCGGGTGAGAGGGGGGCGACCAGGTCCACGCTCCGGCGGCGCGTGGCGTGGAAGCGGGCGGTGAGGGTCTCCATCCTGGAAAGGGGGCCAGCGGTGGCCCAAGGATAGACGTCGGACCCCCTCCCCGCCGACAGGATGGACTCCCGGCCCGCGAACCCGCCCTCCTCCCCGCCCTCGCCCTGCGTGGCCGTGTGCTTCCTGGATTTCCGCACAGGCCGCTGCGCCGGCTGCGAGAGGACCCCCGAGGAGGTCCGGGAGTGGCCTGCGGCCGGACGGGCTCGCCGCTGGGAGATCTGGCGGGCCTCCCGAGCCCGGATGGCGAGCGGCGGGTCCGCTGGCCAGGGATAGCACGAGGCCGCCTCCTGGCGGGGGTCCAGGACTCACGCCCGGAATCGGGTCCCACGACCGGCAATGGCGCTTTCTCATGGTGTCTCCACTTCCGGATTCGCCAACGGAGAAGCACCATGAACATCATCCACCTGCTCGCCCTGCCGCTCGGCCTGACCTTCCTCGGCATCGTGGCGCCGCCGGCCGACGCCCCCCGCATCGGAGACACGCTCGCCGAAGCGGACGTCTCCCTGGACCGCCTGCAAAGCTTGTTCGAGACCGCCTCGTTCGACGTGTCGCGGACGACCCTGGGCGGCGAACCCGGTCTGCTGGTCGAAGCCAACGGCTTGCGCTCCGTCGTGCTCATCGACCAGGACCAGAAGATGATCTACTTCTCGGCGCTCTATCGCTTCCGAAGCGACGCGAGTCGCCGCACCGAGCTCGAGCTGGTGAACGATCTCAACAACTCGATCGTGCAGGCTCGCTTCTCCGTCGTCCGCGGGGACGACGCCGATGTCCTCTGGGCGGACTACCACCTCTCCTATGGTGGAGGTGTGCCGAGCCACCAGATCCTCCGGTCCTTCCGGAAGTTCACCTCCGGCGTGCGCAACGGCCTCCTCGCGAAGGACGACGAGGACCTCGTCCTCTAGCCTCGCCGCGATACTGGCCCCCCTTGCTGGAGGCGGAGTACCCGGGGAAGCGTAACCCCGGGCC
>CAYMFV010000017.1:0-19011 GCA_964389745.1 uncultured Planctomycetales bacterium
GGGCAGGAGGTCCGCCACCGGGAAGGCCAGGGCCGGCGCCAGGCCGAGGGCCCCGGAGACACGGCGCCGGGTGGTGCGGGCCGGATCCGGGCCGCGCCAGGGGACGAGGAGCACGAGCCCCAGGAGGAGGGCCCAGGGCAGCGCCACGTAGAGGGCGGTCTCGGCCTCCATGGCCGCCGACCAGAGGGCGACGCCGAGGCCGGCGCCGGGCTCGTGGAGGAGGCCCTCCACCCCGCCGGCCAGGACGGCCACCGCCAGGGCCGGCAGCGTGCCGTCGAGAAAGGCCCGCGGGAGCCGGGGCATCCGACTCAATGCCCCCCCCCGCGCCGGAGCAGGTCAGCGGCCATCGGAGTCCCCCATGGCGAAGAGCCAGTTCTCGCCCCGGGACAGGGTCTCGTCGTGGGCGCGGCCACGGGGCAGCGGGGAGTAGAGGGTCCGGATCGTCCCTTCGGGCCGGAGACCGAGGCCGTCGAGGAAGGGGCGGAGGGGGTGCTGCTCGTCGCACCAGGTGCGGACGGCGTCGGCGCCGCCGTGGCGGGCGGCGCGGAGGAAGGCCCGGAAGAGGGCCGCGGCGGCACCGCTTGTCTCCGGGCAGCACTCGAAGTCGAGGATGTCGGCGTGACGGATGGCGCCGTCCCGGTGCAGGCAGAAGGCCAGGAAGCCGGCAAGCTCGCCCTGCTGGCGGCAGACGAGGACGCGGTTCTCGTGGAGCGGGTGCTGCAGGTAGCGCCAGCGGAGCCAGGCGCTGTCCTTGCGGAGGCTCACGGCGCGGCCGCCGGCGCAGCGGCGCCAGAAGAGGTCGAACTCCTCGCCCAGGTCCTGCTCCGACAGGGACGAGACCTCCCCCCGCGGCCGCGGGGGCCGGTAGCGGTGCCAGCGCAGGGGCCGGCCCAGCCAGGCGCAGAGACGGGCCGCGGGCACCCGGCGCTGCAGCAGGGCCGGCAACAGGGTCAGGGTGCCACAGAGCTCTGGGACGGCACGCAGCGGCTGCTCCCGGAACAGGCGCCGGGCGACGGCATAGAACCTGGGGATGGGGATGGCGAAGGCGAAGTCCACCGTGCCGGCGGCCTGCTCGTAGGCCAGGGCCCGCATCTCCCGCAGCGCCCCCCCCTGGTCGAGGCTGTGCTCCCGCGCCCGAGGCGCCACCGCCACGTCCGCCGGCAGGGCGCCGAGCAGGGATTCCCCCTGCACGTCCACCGGGAGCAGGACCAGCCCGAAGTGGCCAAGGATGCGCCCCCCCTCCTCGGCCAGGGCCGGCGGCAGGAAGCCGCCCGGCGCGGCCCGGTACTTCCACCGCCAGAGCTCCGGCACGTAGGAGGCCCCGAAGCACTCCTGGAGGAGCCCCAGGAGCTCGGTCTCGTCCTCGTCCTGGAAGAGGCGAACGGGCATCAGCCGGCGTCGTCGACCACCATGCCCGGTGCCATCAGGGCGCAGACCGCGCAGGCCGGGATCTGCCGCTTGCGCCCCCGCAGGTGCAGGGTGCGGATCCGTTCCAGCTCGGGATGCCGCCACATGTCCCGCAGGCTGATCTCGTCGTGGTTGCGGCGGATGCCCAGGCGATTGTCCTTGTGGTTGCAGCAGAAGGCGTAGTCGCCGTTCCAGCGCACGAAGACCCGTTTCCAGAGGATGGAGCAGGGTCGTGCCGCCGCCTCGTCGGAGATGGGCGCCTCCTTGTAGACCTGCAGGCCGTCGAAGCGCACCTCGTCCTGCTCCTCGAGACGGTCCTTCCAGTACTCCCAGAAGTCGTCCCGCTCGCCGAGGTTGCGGGGCATGCTGCAGTAGCGCAGGGCGATGGCCGGCCTGGCGCTGCCCGCCCGCCTCCGGGCGGCCACGACCGCCTCGACTCCCCGGGCCACCAGCTCGGCGTCGACGCCCCGGCGGATCCCCTCGAAGGTCTCCTTCCGGAAGCCGTCCATCGAGACGTGCAGGTCATCCAGCCCGGCGGCCACCAGGTCCTCCGCCTGCTCCACCAGGCGGGTGCCGTTGGTCTGCAGCAGCACCCGCTCCACGCCCGTTTCCTTCGCCAGGCGCACGGCGTCGAGGAAGCGCTCGTGGAGCGTCGGCTCCCCCTGCCCGATGAGGACCAGCATCACTCCAGGCTGGCGGCCCATCTCGTCCACCAGGCGCTGGAACCTTTCCCAGGCCATGTCCCCCTCGGGGCGATCCATGAAGCTGCGATGGCACATCACGCAGTCCAGGTCGCAGCGGTTGGTCAGCTCGACGCATACCACGAGGGGAAAGGTGCATAGCCGGGACCAGGGCACCGCGGAGGCGGCCCAGCGCATGCTCTTCAGTCTGCCCAGGCGAATGGTGGCGCCCAGGACCTTGCGCTTGCAGAGGAGGCGGGTGAAGTCCTTGCGACCTTGCAGATGCCAGGGCGCGTAGTAACCGGTCGGCACGATCCGCGTCATGATTCGATCGAGATGGCAAGGAGGTCGCCGCCCATCCTACAAGGTTCGCGCTGCTGGCATGGGGCCCGATTTGCAACCTCCTATGCCGCACCGGGCCCCCTGGGACCACCTTCGCATCTTGACCGCTCTGTCCACCCATGTACACTCGCTGCATACGGATTCAGGTCGAGTTCCATCCCCCATCATGCGTCGTCCCTACTTCTTTCGCCACCTCTACCTGGAGACCACGCGCTCGTGCAACCTGCGTTGCCCACACTGCATGGTGGGCTGCAACGACGAGCGCTTCGTGCGCAAGCGCGCTTGCCAGGAGCTCTCTTTCGAGGAGATCGTCGAGCTGCTGCTCAAGCCCGGCCGCGAGCTCGGGGTGTGCGAGCTTGGCTTCAGTGGCGGCGAGTTCCTGCTGCGCGAAGACGCCATGGACCTGGTCCGGGTCGCCTCGCTGCTCGGCTACGACATCCGGGTCTTGAGCAATGGCCTGCTGGTCACCAGCGACCTCCTGGAGCGCCTGAAGCGCGCCAGTGGTGGTCGCGTCGGCATGATCTTCGGCATCAACTCCATCACCGACGAAGACCTGAACCGGCGGACCAGACAGGCCGACCTCGACGTCACCTTGCAGGCCCTTGAGCTGTGTCGCCGCCACCGGGTGCGCCGCCACGTGGTGGTGACCATCGGCCGCTTCAACCTCGACACGCTGCCGGCCACCCTCGACTGGCTGGTGAAGCACCACCTGCCCTTCAACCGGGCGCCCCTGACGGCCCGCAACTCCGGACGGGCCTTCTTCGCCGAGAACGCCTTCACGCGCCGGGACATGGAGGAGATCATCCACCCGGCGCTGCGCCGGCACTTCCACGGCTACGTCAGCCAGACCCCGTTCTTCCTGTCACCGGAGCTGCACGAGCATGTGTCCGGCGGTGAGTCCCGCAACGTGACCGTGCCCCAGAACCCGTCCATCGGCTGCTGGTGCGGCTCCTGGATCGCAGTCGGTCCCGAGGGTGACGTCTCCCCGTGTTCCATCCTGCTCGACGAGCTGGTCGCCGGGAACGTCCGCGAGCGGAGCCTGTACGAGATCATCGACCAGAGCAAGGTCTTCCAGGACTTCCTCGATCGGAACCGTCTCCAGGGGCGCTGCGGCCGCTGCCGCTACCGTCAAGTCTGCGGCGGCTGCCGGGCCATGGCCTGGTTCCACTCGGGCGACTACATGGCGGAGGACCCGACCTGCTTCTTCGAGCCCGAGGACGAGTCCACCGTCTCCCCGTACGAGGAGGAGACGAATCGGGTGTTCCTGAAGTACGTCCGCTTCGCATCCCGTTCGGGGATGTACACCCAGCCCTGTCCTTGAAGAACACCCGCAAAGGCCCGACCACCGCTGCGGTCGTGTTCCTGCTGGCCCTCTGCTGGGTCGTCCTGCACTCCGGTCTCCTCCTCGGTGATCCTCTCTGGGGCGATCCGGCCATCTACATCGACCAGGCCCGGCGGGTCGCGGACGGGCTCGTCCCACACCGGGACTTCTTCGAGGTCAAGCCGGCTCTCGCGCCCGTGCTGGCCGCGCCGGCGGTGCTGGCCGGCAGGCAGCTCGGCTGTCCCGACTGGCTCGCGGCCCGCGCCTGGTCCGCGCTCCTGGCCGCCATGCTGGTCTGGGTCGTCTACATCCTGGGCCAGCGGGCGGCCGCTGCGACGCCGCGGCCTCTGTCGGGAGGGATCCTGGCTGCCTGCTCCATCCTCGCGCTGCGGGGGTACTCCCAGATCGCCACCGCCGGCATCGAACCCAAGATCCTCGTCCTGCTCTTCGGAGTGGGTGGCCTGGCCCTGGCCCTCGACCGCAAGCCCCTGCTCGCTGGAGTGAGCACCACCCTCGCGGCCTTCTGCTGGCAACCGGCGGCGCTTGCCTGGCTCGTCCCCTGGAGCGTGCTCTTCGGCGTGCCACGCCTGGAGCGGCTGCCCTTCCTCCGGCGCTACCTGCTGGGCACGGTGGTCACCGCCGGCACGGTGGCGGCGGCCCTGTTCCTCAGCGGCGCCTGGCCGGACTTCGTGGACCAGACCCTGCGCTTCTCGCGCACGGTGGTCGCCCGCCCGGAACGTGGTGCGGCCACCCTCTGGCGGATCGGCACCACCCTCTGGCTCGGCTTCGGCTGGGAGCTCCTGGTAGCGGCCCCCCTGGCCCTTTACCTCCTCCTGCGGCGGCCCCAGGCAGCCGCCCCTCTCCTCACCTGGCTGCTCCTCTTCGGTGCCTGGAGCCTCTTCGACTTCCAGGCGTTTCCCGACGCCCTCGTCCTCGTGATCCCGGTCATGGTCCTGGGCGGCCTGGGCCTGGCGTGCCTGGTCCCCCGGCGCTGGCACGTCCCGGTCGGCCTGGGCCTGGTCCTCTGCTCCCTCCTGCCCCTGCCCGTGCCCCCCCCCTGGACCCTGGCGGAGCAGAGGGAGCTGGCCGCCGAGCTGGAAGCGGAGCTCCAGGCACCACCAGCCACGCCGATCCTGGCCCTGGGTGACGTGGCCCTGCCCCTGCTGATGGACCGGCCCACCCTGGGGCGTCACCTCTACCTGCTGGAGGGCCAGGACTCCTGGATCGAGCAGACCCGACCCGGTGGTTTCCGGGCCTGGGTGGACGACAGCCTCGCCGCGGGCCCGGCGGCGGTCGTGATCAGCCGCACGGAGGGCGGGCTGGTCGCCGAGGTGCTGCGCCGGCGCCTGGTGGCGGATCCTGCCTGGGACCTCTGGCGGGATCTCGGCTACTCCCTGCCCCACGACCCCCGGCGCCACGTCTCCTACGAGGTCTGGATCCCGGCGCAGGCTCACTGACCGCCGCCCACGTAGCCGAGGCTGCGCAGCGTCTGGCGGGTCCGGAGGTCGGGTTCGTCCTCGGCCGCAGACCGGGGCACGGGTACGGTCGCAGCCAGGGCCTCCTGGAGCCCGGCCGCGAGGCGGGCGACCTCTCCGGGACGCTCCGCCAGGAGGTTGCGACGCTCCCCCGGATCCCGGGCGAGGTCGTAGAGGGCCGTGGGCGCGTACTCCCCGCCGGCGACCGGAGCCTCGAGGAGGAGCTTCCAGGAACCCTGCCGCACGGCCAGGTGGCGGGACCAGCCGTGGATCCTCCAGCCGTCTCCGAGCCGGGCGGACCCGGCCGCCAGCCGCGCCTCGGCCGCGGCCCCCAGGAGCTGCCGGGCCAGGAAGCGGGGGATGTCCTCGGAGCCGTGCAGCGGCGCCTCCAGCATCGCCGGCGGCATGCCCCAGAGAACGAGCGGGACGCGCAGGAGCGGCTCGAACAGGGAGTTGCCGTGCCCCATCCGTGCGTGCTCCAGGAATTCCTCGCCGTGGTCGGAGGTGACGATCACCCACAGGGGCCGGTCCCCCGCCACCGCCCGGGCCCGGGCCCACAACCAGCCGATGCAGTCGTCGACGAAGAGGACCTCCTCGTCGTAGCGCCGGCGATAGGCCTCGAGGACGGCCTCGGCGTGGGGATCACCGGGCTGGAAACGCTCGGGAAAGGCCCGCAGCTTGAGGATGTAGTCCGAGGAACCGCGCCAGGCCGGCAGGAGCCCGTCCTCCTCCCCGTCGCCGAAGGTGCCGTACACCGGGTCGGGCGCCCGGTACGGGGCATGGGGATCGATGAAGTGGATGAGGGCGAAGAAGGGCCGTCCGCCCGCCGCCAGCCGGTCAAGGAGCACGGTCGCCCGCCCGAGGGTGAGGTCGCCGCGTCCGTGGGCATAGAAGGTGTCCTCCCCGACCATGCTCAGGAAGCCGAGCAGGGGCGAGGCCAGCCACGGGCGCTCCATCAGGCGGATCCAGCGGCCACTCCGGTAGCGCAGGCGGTTGAAGGCGACCACCCGCGGGTCGCTGCGCACCAGGCCGTCGTCGTAGACCTCGAAGCCCCGGGCGAAGCCGCTGGTGGCCCGCAGGACCGGGTTGGACACCACGGCGCCGGTCCGCCAGCCGGCGTCCCGGAGCAGCTCGGCCAACGCCGGCAGGGCCGCGGGCATCGCCTTGCCGTTGGCGTCGGTGCCGTGGCGCAGGAGATCGGCACCCGTGAGCAGGGAGACGTGGGTCGGCGCTGTCTGGTTGGAGGGCGCCGTACAGGCCAGGCGCCGGCCCTCCGCCGCCATCCGGTCCAGGTTCGGTGTCAGGGGCCGGCCGTCGCGCCGGGCACCGACCCGATCGTCGCGCAGGGTGTCGACGGAGACGAGGAGGACGGCAGGCGCCTCCGGTCCTGGCTGCGGCCCGGCGGCCGCGGGCAGCTCCGGCGGCGGAGGCAGCTCCACGCCCCCGGAGAGGAGGGAGAGGAGCACCGGCAGCAGCAGCCCCCCCCCTGCGGTGGCGGCCGCCGTCCAGGCCGGCAGGGCGGGCAGGCGATGGCGGAGCAGCAGCAGGCCGCCGGCGAGGAGGAGGCCCGTGCCGAGGAAGCCCCGGGCGCCGCCGCCGATGACGTCGTGCAACGGGAAGACCAGGGCACAGCTCAGGCCCAGGACCAGGGAGATCCGGCGCCGGGAACGGGCGCACGCCAGCCAGCGGCCGCGGGCCAGCAGGAAGACCAGCCCGAGCAACAGGGCGAAGGGCAGGAGGACGTAGGCGGCAGCCAGGGCCTCCAGGGTCCCCCCCCACAGCGTCAGGGAGGATGCTTCCGGGCCGAGGTACAGGGAGCCCTCGATCCAGCCCGCGAGCACGGCAACGGTCAAGGCGGGGCAGACCGCATCGGCGATTCGCTTCCCCGGCATCCCACACACTCTACCTGCGGATCTCCAGGCCCCGGAAGACCCGGGCCAGCTCCTCGTCCGACACCAGGCTGCCGAAGACCAGGTAGCGGTCCCCCAGGACGACGATGCGCATGGGGATGGCGCCGCTGCCGTGGCGGACGGGCTCCTCCGGCAGCCCTGGGGGGATCTCCTCGTGGACGAGCTGGTTCAGGATGTCGAAGACGACCACGCCGCGCTCCAGGAGGTACTCGTAGGGAACATCGTGCTCGTGGGCGATCTGCCCCCGCTCCGCCACCGGCAGGTGCGCGATGTACGCATCGTTCAGACCCCGGCGATCGATCGCCGGCCAGCGGGTGTAGTAGGGCACGGCACCTGCCCCGCCCACGCAAATGACCAGGTCCTCGGGCAGGACGCCCTGGTCGATCCGGGAGCGCAGGAAGCGCCCCTCCTCGGCCCGGCGGGTCGCATAGCGCCCGGCCGCCTGGACGCTGGCCACGCCGGCCCGGCGACCACGGGCCTCCTCCCGGATCGAACCCAGGTGGGTCAGGAGCACCAGGGCGACGGCGACGACGGCGACGCCGCCCTGGGTGACCGGCCGGGGCACCGCGGCCAGGAAGCCCGGCCGGGCCAGGCTGCTCAGGCCGTCGACGATCAGCCAGTAGAGGAAGGGGAACACCACGACCAGGAAGCGGAACTCGAAGCGATCGCCGCCGATGGCGAGCACGTAGCCCAGGTAGAGCCCCGTCGCGACGGCGAAGAGCAGCGCCGTGGCATCCCGGCGCCGCAGCACGGCGAGGCCGGCGAAGGGCAGGAACCAGGCGATGTGGTAGTCCTGCTCGAAGAGGGAGAGGTACCGCCGCGACTGCTCCAGCCAGAGCCCTGGAACCTTGGCGTACCAGGTGTTGGGCAGCCAGTAGCCGTAGTAGCCGTGACGCCAGAGGAGGTGGGCACCGACCAGCGCGACGTAGAGCAGGAGCCACGACACGGCGGCGGCCAGCCGCCGCCGGCCCCGGGCGGCGTCGACCAGCAGGAAGACCCCAGCCACCCCGGCGAAGAGGAGACCCTCGGGCCGCGTCAGCGTGGCGAGAACGAGGACCAGGGAGGACGGGAGATGCAGCCGGGCCGATGTCCTGGCGCGCAGAAGGAGCAGGAAGCCGAGCAGCACCAGGAAGGTGAAGAGCATGGTCTCCATGCCGCTCGTGCACCAGGCGGTGAAGCTGCGGCTCGCGGCCAGGACCGCCAGGAGCAGCCAGACGGCCCACGGCCGGTCGGGCCATGTCTTCCGGCAGAAGAGGGCGAGGAGGGCCAGGACGCCGATTCCGGACAGCACGCCCAGCACCTGCGAGGTGAGCTCGGGTGGCAGCCCCAGGCGGATGCTGGCGGCCATCAGGAGGACCCAGAGGGGGCTCGTGTAGCCCTCGACATGCTCGCCGGGATTCCAGACCGGCCCGAGTCCCGTGGCCACGTTCTCGGCATAGCGGAAGGTGATGAAAGCGTCGTCGCACAGGAAACGGTAGCGGGCGACGTTGCCGAGGAAGACGGACAGGAGCAGGACAGCCAGGAGGATCCAGCTCCTCCCGCCTTCGGCCCGCCCGGGATGCGGGTCCCTGTTGGAGAGTTGGAGATGCATGAACAACACAGCGACCGGGCCCGGGAACTCGGTCCCGGGCCCGGCTCTCCTGATTCTGGCGCTCTCCTGCGCCGCGATCCGCTCCGGCGGGCCGTCGCCCGGCCCGGTCTACTGGACCACCGTCGTAGCGAGATTCGTGAGCCTGGCCTGGCCGGTGAAGGACTGGATGGCCTGGAACCAGAGGCGCACGCCCTGGGCCTTGGGAGGCACCTGGACGACCTTCTGCGCGCCACCGGAAGCGTTCACCGTCTCCACACCGAGGTTCTCAATCGGCCGGGACAGGGCCACGGTCACGCCCTGGGGCAGGGTGGTCGGCCCCGTTCCGGCCGCGGAGGCCAGGAAGTAGGCATCGGCGCCCGGTTCGAATCCCGAGACAGTGAGGGTGCCGGCCTGGCCGGCGACGAGCGGGCCCACTTCCAGGTGCAGAGCCATGCCGCCGGAGATGGCGATCAGGCAGCCGTTGTCCGCCAGGCCACCGGTGTCGCAGCTCGGCGAGCCGAGGAAGAGGTCCGGCAGGCCGTCGCCGTCGTGGTCGTCGACGGAGAGCCGGACCGCGCCCAGCCCCTCGTCGTCCTGCTGGCCGTCGATCCGCCAGAAGGGCGCCCCGGTCGCGCCGGAAAAGGCCTCGACCAGGCCGTTGTTCACCAGCCCCAGGGTGTCGGCGTGGGGGCTGAAGCTGAAGAGGTCCTGGAGCCCGTCGCCGTCCACGTCGTCCACCACCAGGATGTCGGCGCCGAGCTGCTGCTGGTCCACCAGGCCATCCACCTGCCAGAGGACCGAGCCTCCGGCTCCGGACAAGGCCATCAGGCGGCCGGCGTTGTTGAGGCCGCCACCATCGGCGTACGGGGAGGACGTGACGACATCCTCGACGCCGTCGCCGTCCAGATCGCCGGCCGTGGCCAGGGTGAAGCCGAGGTGGTCGCCACTGGCCTGGCCGTCCCGGCGCCAGAGGATGGCGCCGTTGCTGCCGCTGCGCGCCACCACGTAGCCGTTGTCCAGGCGACCCAGGGTGTCGGCCGTGTCGCAGCCCGAGAGGACGTCGTCGAAGCCGTCGCCGTTGACGTCGCCCAGGTTGCGGAGCTGGGTGCCGAGTCGGCCGTAGCTCACCGTCCCGGCCGCCGACCAGAGCACCGTGCCCGCGGCCCCCGAGATGCCCTGAAGCTCGCCGTTCTCGACGAGCCCCATGGAGGAGGCGTTGGGGCTGCCGCCCACGATGTCCGGCACCGCGTCGCCATCGAGATCGCTGACGATGACGAAGTGCTCACCCAGGTGCTCGTTGCTGAAGGTGCCGTCGATCCGCCAGAGCAGGCTGCCGTTGGCCCCGGACAAGGCCATGGCGTAGCCGTTCCAGTAGAGGCCGTTGGTGAAGGCGTTCGGGCTCGAGGTGAGGATGTCCGGGACGCCGTCGCCAGTGACGTCCGGCGTGACCAGCACGCGGTGGCCGACGTTCTCGTTGTCGGCGCCGCCCGTCAGGCGCCACAGAGAGCTGCCATTGACGAAGGAGAGCGCCTCCAGCAAGCCGTTGCGTACGAAGCCGCCACTGGAGGCGTTCATGGAGGTGACCAGGGGATCGTCGAGGCCGTCGCCGTCGAAGTCGTCCCGGAGATGGATGTCCTCACCGAAGTGCTCACCGTTGTTGAGCCCGGCCACCATCCACAAGACCGAACCAGTCCGCCCGGAAAGCAGCATGGCGTAGCCGTTCTCGACCAGCCCACCCGTCGAGGCGGCCATGGCGCCGACCAGGATGTCCTTGGCGCCGTCGCCATTGGCGTCGTCCCCCACCTTGGTGACGCGGCCGAAGCCCTCGTAGCTGGCGCCCCCCTCCCGCCGCCAGAGGACGCTGCCGTCCTTGCCGCTGAGGGCGGTCAGGCGGCCGGCCTCGGCGAGGCTGGCCGAGGACCAGACGGGCTCGACGACCACGAAGTCGTCCACCCCGTCACCGTCCACGTCGCCGGGGCGGACCACGGTGGTGCCCCACTCCTGGCCGTCCCGGGTGCCGTCCACCCGCCAGAGGAGGGAACCATCCAGGCCGGAGCGGGCCTGCAGGGAGCCGTTGCGGCTCAGGAAGCCGGTGCTGGCGGTGGGCGCCTGGGAGAGCAGGTCCCGGAAGCCGTCCCCGTTCAGGTCGGCCACGTAGCCGACCTGCTCACCGAGCTGTTCGAAATGCGCCGTCCCCTCGACCCGCCACATCTCGCTGGCGGACTGGGCGCTGAGGGAGGCTCCGGAAAGCACCAGCAAAGCCGGCAGAAGGCGAAAGTGCTGTCTCATGGTCATGCCCTCGGAGTTCTACTGGACGACGGTGGAGGCCAGGTTGGTCGGGGTGTAGACACTGCCGTTCTGCTCCACGCACTGCACCCAGATGCGGCTGCCAGCGAGGGCAGGAGGGATGCCCACGCTGAGGGAGGCGTTCCCCGAGGGGTCGGCGGTGGTGTTGCCGACCACGGTCACCGGCGCCGAGAGCGCCACGGTCAACCCCGGCACCCAGGGCACCTGCCAGGGACCTGGACCGTTCAGGGAACCCGCGAAGTGGATCGTGGCCCCAGGCGTGGCCCGGACCACGTCCATGGTCATGGAGCCACCGGCGACGGCCCCGGACAGCTCCAGGTGGCGCAGCCAGCCGCCCGAGTAGGACGCCAGGTAGCCGCCGTCGGGGACCATCTTCGTGTCGGCCAGGTGGCTGGCGACGAAGAGGTCCGGGAAACCGTCGAAGTCCCGGTCCTCGGTAGGCAGGACCCGGGTGGCGAAGTGCTCGGCCGACCGGGTGCCCTCGACCTGCCAGAGGGTGGTCCCCCCCGCACCGTCGAGGGCGACGAGGCAACCGTTGTCGATCAACCCGCCCGTGTCGGCGTTGTTCGAGGGCGCCAGGAAGTCGTCGACGCCGTCTCCATCCGCATCCCCGAGGACGTCGATGCGGGCGCCCAGGCGCTGCTGGGGGCTGCTGCCGGCGGCGAGCCAGAGCAGGGTGCCCGTGACCGAGTCCACGGCCATCAGGCTGCCGGCCCCGGCGGTGCCGCCGCTGTCGGCATCGGGGGCGCCGATCAGGACGTCGCCATGGCCGTCGCCGTTCAGGTCGTGCCCGGCGAGCCAGGCTTCACCCAGGCGCTCCCCGGGGTTACCGGTGAGCTGCCAGAGGGTGGCGCCGCTGACCCCGGACAGGAGCATGGCGAAGCCGCTGTCCGTGCCGTTGCCATCGGCGTCCGGGGAGACGGTGAGGACCTCGCCCAGGCCGTCGCCGTCCACGTCCTCGAAGGCGGCCAGACCGGCCCCGAGCAGGCCGTTGAAGGCGGTGCCCGTCACCGACCAGAGGGTGGCGCCGTTCACGCCGGACACGGCCTGGACCTCACCGGCGGCGCTGACCCCGCCCGGGGAAGCCTGGGGAATCCCCAGGGCGAGATCGGCAGCGCCGTCGCCGTTGACGTCGCCAAGGACCACCAGCTCGTCGCCGAGCTGCTCGTCGTGGGCGGTGCCGTCCAGGCGCCACAGCTGCGTGCCGTCGGCCCCGGAGAAGCAACCCAGCACGCCGTTGTGGTAGAGCCCGCCGGTGACCGCGAAGGGGTTGGCGAGGACGACCTCGTCCACCCCGTCGGCGTTCACGTCCGGCACGCGCCAGGCCCGGGCGCCCCAGCCCTCGTTGTCGGCGCCACCGGCGAAGCTCCAGACCAGGGCGCCCGTTGCCCCGGAGAGCATGCTGGCCGTCCCGTTCTTGAGGAGGCCGTTGGTGGAGGCCCGGGTGCTGCTGCTCAGGAGGTCCTCGATGCCGTCCCCGTCCACGTCGCCGGCGGGGAAGAGGCTGTCCCCGAGGAACTCGCCGTCCACCGTCCCGCGAGCAATCCAGAGGGAGTAGCCGAAACGGCCGGACAGGAGTTCCACACGGCCGTTGAGGGAATGTCCAGAGGAAGAATCCTCGGCGGCCCCCACGGCGAAATCCTTCGCCCCGTCTCCGTTGACATCAGCGACGACCACGGCCACCGCTCCGAGATGCTCGAAATCGGTGAGGCCGTCCCGCTGCCAGAGGAAGGTGCCGTCGGTACCACGCAGCAGGATCACCGAGCCGTTCTCGACCAGGCCGCTGGTGGACTCTTCGGGCAGCATCAGGATGAAGTCGTCGACGCCGTCTCCGTCGACGTCGCCGGGGTAGGCCACCCTGCTGCCGAGCCGCTGGTTGTTGCGCCAGCCGGTCAGCTCCCACAACAGGTCGCCGTCGGCGCCGGAGAAGGCGCGCAGTGCGCCGTTGTCCGTCAGGAAGGCGCTGTTGGACCTGGGCGAGCGGGTCAGCACGTCGGGGACGCCGTCCCCGTCCAGGTCACTCACCCGTTCCAGGTGCTGGCCGACGGCCGCACCCGGCGAGGTGCCCTCGGTGCGCCACATCTCCGTGGCCGAATCCTGCCCCTGCAGGGAGAGCACCAGTGCGAAGGGAATCCATCCGGCAATTGTCATCACGAGCTGCCTCCGTCGAACCTCTCCTGAGTAGTCTACACCCTCTGGCGGCCTGTCGGGGAGCCGCGTCGCCGGTCCCCAGGGGGCTGGCCGGGGTCCTCCCCCGGGGTGGACCGGTCTCCCCAAGCTCCGTTGCGAACCGGACTTACGACGGCCTGGCTGGGCCTCCCCCCTCGGGGGCACCCCATGCCCGTCGGCCCGCTGGACCCGGCGCGCTGATCCTGCCGCCCTGGCATCCTGGCCCCGTGCCCGGCACCAGCACCCCCGCCCGCGGTCTCCAGGCCCGGGGCGTCACGAAGGCCTACCAGGGCCGGCCGGTCCTCTGGGAGGTGTCCCTGGAGGTGGCGCCCGGCGAGATCCTCGGCCTGGTGGGGCCCAACGGCGCCGGCAAGACCACCTTCCTCAAGTGCGTGGCCGGTGTGGCCCGGCCCGACGCCGGGTCCATCCGCCTGGACGGCGTGGACGCCGCGGCGCATCCGGTGGAGGCCCGCCGCCGTTTCGGCTACGCCCCGGGGGACCCCCGCCTCTACGACCGCCTGCGGGTGGCGGAGCTCCTGGACTTCCTCCTGGCCTTCCACCCGAGCGCCGACCCGGCCGGGGCCCGGCGCCTGGTCCAGGAGCTCGGCGTCCCCCTGGAGCAGCGGGCCGGGCGCCTGTCCCACGGCATGAAACGCAAGGTGCTCCTGGCCCAGGCCCTGGCCTCCGGCGCCCCGTTGCTGCTCCTGGACGAGCCCCTGGACGGCCTCGACCCGGAGGTCCGGCGGACGGCCGAGGACCTGCTCCTGGAGGCGGCCGGGGGGGGGCGGGCGGTGCTCCTCTCCAGCCACGACCTGGCCAGCGTGCAGCGGACCTGCCAGCGGGTGGCGTTCCTTCGCCAGGGCCGCCTCCTGGACCAGGGCCCGGTGGCCGCCTTCCTGGAGCGCATCCGCGGCGTCCTCGCCGTCGAACTCCGGGAGGCGCGTACCCGGGAGAGCCTCCCCTGGCGGCCGGGCTGGCGCTGGCGGGGCGGCGGCAACCGCTGGCAGCTCGTGGCTCCCGAGCCCCTGGAAGAGGTGCTCCGGGAGCTGGCCGTCCTGCCCCTCGCCGAGGTGCGCAGCACCGGGGCCAGCCTCGAGGAGGTCTTCGAGGCCCTGTACGGTCCGGAGGGGGGGGGCGACGGGGCGAGGAGGGCGACGCCATGAGAGCCCTGGCGCGCCAGTTCCTCCGGGAGCACCTGCTCCTGGGCCTCGGCTACGCCCTGCTCCTCCTGGTCAACCTCGTGGCGGCGATCCTCTACTGGCCCGAGATCCGGGATCGGACCTCGGCCCTCCTGCCCCTGATCCCCTTCGAGCAGATCCGGGGCTGGCTGGCCACCGTGGAGCAGTCCGGCTTCTGGGCCTGGTTCGCCATCCAGCACCTCCTCAAGGGCGCAGCCCTCTTCGGGATGGCCGCCGGTGCCCTCCTGGGTGGCGGCCTGATCGCCCGGGAGGCCGACATCGGCACCGCCGAGCTGCTCCTCTCCCGGCCCGTGAGCCGGCGGCGGATCCTCCTGGTGCGCTGGACGACGGGCCTGGCCATGCTCGTCCTCGAGCACTTCCTGGTCTCCCTCGCCGGCATCCTCCTCGCCCCCGTGGTGGGCGAGACCCTGCCCCTGGGCCCGGTCCTGGCCGGCAGCCTCTACGCCAGCGTCTTCGTGGCCATGATCTACGCCGCCGCCACCTGGCTCTCCGCCGGCGCCAGCCACCAGCTCCGGCCGGGCCTCCTCGTCCTGGGCCTCATGCTCCTCCAGTTCGCCCTCTACCTCGTGGAGGGCGTGGGCCGCTGGACCCTCCTGGCCCTGGTGGACCCCCGGGTCCTGGTCCCCCTCCGGGAGGGCGTCTTCCCCTGGGGCAGGGCCGCCGGCATGCTGGCCGCTACCCTGGTGTTCCTGGGCCTGGCCCTGCGCCGCTTCGAGCGCCGGGACTTCTGATGCGGGAGGGACGGCCCGGGCCCGAACGGGAAGGGAAGACATGACCCTGGATCTGACCGCACTCGAGCGAGGTGTCGCCGCCCTGCGCAAGGCCGTACAGCAGACGCAGGACATGACCTGGGTCGGCACTCTCGACGAAGACCAGCGCCGCCTTGTCCGGGCCGGCGTGATTCAGCACTTCGAGTTCACCTACGAGCTTTGCTGGAAGTTCATGCGTCGCTGGCTGATGGAGAACGTCGGCAGCGTCTACGTGGAGGGAATCCCGCGCCGCCAGCTCTTCCGCCTGGCCGCCGAGCACCGGCTGATCGAGGATGCCGGGCGCTGGTTCGACCACCACAAGGCTCGCAACCTCACGACCCACGTCTACGCGGAGCCGGTCGCCGAGGAGGTCTACGCGGCAGCCGTGGACTTCGCCGGCGACGCCGAGGCCCTCCTCGCAGCCCTCCGGGAGCGCCGTGGCTGACCTGACCGCCGGCCAGCTCCGCACTGTCCGCGCCTTGCTCCAGGAGCACGTGCCGGGAGTGGAGGTGCGCGCCTTCGGGTCCCGGGTGCGAGGCAACGCTCGCCCCTGGTCGGACCTGGACCTGGTACTGATAGGGCCGGAGCCGATCCCGAGACCGGTCCTCAACCGCCTGGAGGAGGCCTTCGCCGAGTCCGATCTTCCCTTCCGGGTGGACGTGGTGGACTGGCAGCGCATCGATTCCGCCTTCCGGCGGCAGATCGAGGAGGCCTTCGAAGTCATCCAGGAGGGCGCCACCGAGGACGCCCCCCCTCGTTCCTGACCGCGGCGCGAGCCGGCGGCACCCCGAATCCTGCGAAGGGAGGGGCCGACCGGGCGTAGGGTGCCCGGTGGCCAGCGAATCCCCTGGCACCGGCTCCACGGCAACCACCATGCTCCTGTCCCTCGCCGCCCTCGCCCTGCTCCTGCCCGCCCTTCCCCAGGACGACGTCGCGGTGACACCCCGGGCCGTCCTCCAGGACTTCTACCGGGCCGGCGCCGAGACCGATCTCCCCCGCTACCTCGGCCACCTCGCTCCGGACGTCCTCTTCCTGGGGAGCGCCCCGGGCCAGCGCATGTGCTACGACACCTTCCTGGCCCTGGTCGGCCCCGTCTTCCAGGCCCGGGCGGTCCCGGCCATGCAACCCGTGGAACAGGAGGTCCACCTCCTCCCGGGCGGGCGGATGGCCTGGTTCCGGGAACGCCTCGTCCACCCGGAGCTCGGGGCCTTCCGGAGCACCGGCGTCCTCCGCCAGACCCGGGCCGGCTGGCAGATCGTCCAGTACGACGTCGCCTTCCTGATACCGAACGACCTGGTCCCGGACTTCGTCCGGACGGTCCGGGCCCTTCCCGGCGGCCCGGAGGTGGACACCCCGCCGAGCTTCCCCGCGGGCCTCGACCGGGACAGCCCGGAGCCGACCGAGGCCGTGAGGGCCCTGCTGGTGGCCTTCCACGAGAGCGCGGCCCGGGGCGACGCCGAGGCCCACTTCGCCTGCCTGGACGAGGACGGGATCATCCTCACGACCGATGCCTCGGAGCGCTTCCCAACGGCGGCGTACCAGCGCTGGATCGGCGGCTGGTTCGAGCAGGGCGTGCGCGTGGTCTCGATCCCGGTCCGCCAGGGCGTGCGCTTCAACGCCACCCGGGACATCGCCTGGTTCGACGAGGACCTCGTGAGCCAGCGCTGGGGCGCGATGCGCAGCACCGGCGTGGCGCTGCGCCGGCCGGAGGGCTGGAAGATCGCCTTCTACAACCTCGTCTTCCCCGTCCCCGACCCCCTGCTGCCCGACCTGGCCGCCCGGGTCCGGGAGGCCGGCGAGAAGAGCGTCCTGCGCTGACCCGCGGGCCGCCAGCGCCCAGGGGGGGGGCACGGGCGGCGCCTACTGCACCACCACCTCGACCAGGTTGCTGCCGTTCTCGACCTGGATGGCCTGCAGCCAGACGGTCATGCCGGCGGCGCCCGGCGGCACCGGGACCTGCCAGCCCGCGTCGCCCTGGGCGTCGGTCACCGCCTTGGGGGCCGCCAGGAAGGGCTGGTCCAGGCCGAGCACGGCGTTCAGGGCCGGCACCGGGGTACGGCCGGGGCCCGTCGTGCTGGCGACCAGCCACACCGGGGCCAGGGGCCGGCCGCCGGTGACGGTGACCGTCGCCGTCAGGCCGGCGATCACCCGGCCGGGGTCGAGGATGGTCGGGCGCAGCCGCAGGAACCAGACGTCCTGGCCGCCGTTGTGGGTGGCGGCGTAGACCACGCTGACGCCCCCGTCGTCGGAGACCGACTGGATGTAGTCGCCGATCTTCTGCTGCACCGGCCAGCCGAGGGTGGTGTCGAAGGCGTCCGAGGCCCGGCGGTTCACCGACCAGGTGGTGCCCCCGTCCAGGGAGAAGGCGTAGTAGAGCTCGGACAGGGGCACGGGGCTGCCGGGATCGTTCCGGGTGTCGTACCAGACGACGTCCAGGCGGCCGTTCGGGGCCACCGACATGGCCGGCATCCACTGCAGGGCGCCGCTGCCCGGGGCGTCGTCGTTGACCCGGAAGCCCGTCTGCCAGGTGAAGCCGCCGTCGGCGCTCCGGGCCAGGAGGATGTCGGCGCCGTCGAAGCGGCTGTCGGCCCAGAGGCAGTAGACCATGCCCTGCATCGGGCCCGCCGAGCGGTCCACCGCCAGGTACACCTGGTGGAAGCCCACCGGGTTGACCGGCAGGAAGCCCGGATCGTTGCCGTCGTCCACCTGGAGGTCGAGGCCGTCCTGGCCGCCGGGGCCGAAGGCGTCGAAGGATGGGACGGTGTTGGCATCCCAGGCGTTGGTGGACTTGGTGACGTAGATGGCGTTGTCCGGGTAGTTGCGCCAGGCGGCGTAGACCTCGCCGGCCGCCCCGACGGCGAAGTGCAGCATCCACTGCGCCCCCCCCCGGTCGGCGATGCGCACCGGCGGCGAGAAGGAGAGGCCGCCGTCCACCGAGCGCACGAAGCACTGGCCGCCGAGCTGGAAGTTGTTCCAGCCGCCGTAGAGGTTGCCGTCGCCGGGCCCGCCGGTGTCGTCGGCGACCAGCCAGCCCTTGTCGCCGCTGGTGACGACGTTCTCCACCGGGAAGACCTGTGGCCAGGTCTGGCCGCCGTCCTGGGAGCGGTAGACGTGGAGGCCGAAAGAGGGGCGGAAGGCCTCGCTCCAGTAGAAGAGGGTGCCCGAGGAGTCCGCCGCCAGCACCGGGTCGGTCTGCTCGGTGGTGGCCGGCCACCCGGGGGGGGGCGGGAGCGCCCCGCCGCCCTGGAAGCTGGCGCCGCCATCCTGGGACCAGGCGAAGCCGGCGTAGCGGGAGTCGGAGGTGATGGTCGGGAAGAGCCGCCAGCCGACGGCGATCTGCAGGGGGTCGAGGGCATTGACGGCCAGGGAGGGCTCGTTGCCGGCGTCGCCGAGGAGGTCCTGGCCCGTCGCCGGGTCGAGGTTGACCTGGACGCCCCGCTGGGCGGCGCTGCCAGGCGCGAGGAGGAGGACGGCGGTGGCCAGGAGGGTGCCGCCGCGCAGCTCGAGAACGGGGAGGCCGGCCATGGGAGCCAGCCTAGCACGACCTCCTCCATGGCCTCCGTGCGCCAGCACCGCCAGGCAACGGATCCGCCGCCCAGCCAGCACGAAGCCTGTCGCAAGGACGGACGGCCCGGCAATGGTCCGGCCTCGTCATAGGCGAAAGGGTTTCGGTGAGCTGCACACGGCCCCAGGGGTCGTGCTCGAAGACCTCGCCGGTGGTGTCGCCGGTGCGCTGGCGGGCGATCACCCGGTCCGCCAGGTCGAAGGCCCGCTCCTGGCCGTCCACTGCCTGCACGCTGCCGCCCGCCACCGGGCCCCGCGCGAGACTCGTGAGCCGGCCCCAGGAGTCGTGGCCGAGCTCCACCCCCAGGCCGTTGGCCG
>CAYMFV010000018.1:0-18411 GCA_964389745.1 uncultured Planctomycetales bacterium
GAGGTACACCCTGCCCCGCCCGCCGTCGTGGGCCGGGGCGCCGGCCACGATGTCGGGGATGCCGTCCCCGTTCACGTCCCCGGCGCCGTTGACGTTGCCGCCCAGGCCATCGCCGGCGGCCTCGCCGTCGAAGGTCCAGAGGGCGGAGCCGCTGGCCCCGGAGAGGACGTACACCCGGCCGGCGTTGCCGCCAGCGGGCCCGTCCCAGGCCTCGGCGCCCACGATCAGGTCGTCGTGGCCGTCCAGGTCGAGGTCCCCGGCGGTGGCCACGGACTGGCCGAAGCGGTCCCGGGCCGTCTCCCCGGTCCAGCTCCGGTCGGGGGAGGGGCCCTGGGGCACGGGGACTCCTGCCAGGAGGAGCAGGAGGAAGAGGCTGGGGAGGATCAGAAGGGGGGGCTTCATGGCTGTATGGGGTCTTACAGCCGAAGCCTACCCCCAGGCAGGCAAGGAAGTCGGTCTTTTCAAGTGCCAGATATGCCTGGCACTTACGCCAGAATAGTCAGCGGACCTCCACGTGGCACTGGATGCAGAGCTCCCGGCGGGGATCCAGCCTGGCGAGGAAGGTGTGCCCCCCGCTGCCATGGGGCTCGTGGCAGGTCGAGCAGAGGATCTGCCCACGGCTCCCCAGGGGCAGCTCCTCCGGCAGGGCGTAGCCGCCCCCGGAGCGGGCCTGGACCAGGGGGTGGCTGGCGCCGTGGTCGGCGGCCTTCGGGTGGCACTGGAGGCAGGCCTGGAGCCCGGTCCAGTCCCCTCCGGCCATGCCCGAGTGCAGGTCGAGGCCACCGGTGCCGGTCCTTCCCGGCGTGCCGGAGCCGCCCCGGGCCAGGAAGGCCCCGCCCCCGCTGCTCCTCCGGGAGGAGCGGGCCGGCGCCCGGATCTCCAGGCGGACCGGGGCCGAGGTCTCCAGGACGAGCCAGCTCCGGCCGGCGAACTCCTCCAGCACCGCCTGGGACGCCGGGCGCCAGTCCACCGGGGTGGCCCGGATGCTCCGGTCCGGGGGCGCCTCCAGGTCCACCAGCAGCCGCTGGGGCCGGCCGTCGAGCCCCCACCACTCCACGGGCAGGCGGGCCGGCGGCTCTGGACCCAGGGGAACCCGCAGGGTGACCTCGCTGGCAAAGTAGCCGGCCCGGGTGGAGGTGGTGCGGCCGGCCACGACGATCCTGGCGGCGATGGGCTCCTCGGCCTCCAGGGTCACGACCGCCACCTCGCCGATGACGCCCCGGCGCCGTTCCACCAGGACGCCGGGACGGCTGCCGGCCACCGGCGTCGCCGTCGGCCCCTGCCGGCGGAGAAGGGGCAGACGCTGCCAGGAGCCCGCTCCCTGGCGGACCCAGACCTCGTCGGCCCCGGCCAGGGACTGCGGCCGGGCCAGGGCGATCGCCCGGCTCCGGGCCGGCGCCGGGTCCCGGAGGAGGAGGACCCCCAGGCGGGGACCGCTGGCCGGCGTGCCGCCCCGGGCGAGGCCGGAGCCGGCCGAACTGGCAGCCCCGGGGGAGCGGGAGGACCCTCTGGGAGTCCCCGCTGGCACGTGGCAGACCTGGCAGTTGCCCTGGACGAAGGGTTGATGGCCAGCCGCCAGGGCGTCCGGGGAGGGCTGGTGGCAGGAGATGCAGCTGGAAGGAGCGGCCGGACTCGGGGGGGATCCAGGGCCACTCCCCCACTGCAACAGGAGGATGAGGAGGGGGAGCACTGGCGGGGCGGGGGCTGCGCAGCTCCCTCATCGGCCTCCCCCCCCGGGGCTTGAGGGCTCCGCGGCCCGCCCGCCGGGGCCCCGGTCAGAAATCGAAGCTCAAGGTGAGGAGCAGGTTGCGCACGGCCTGGCTCTCCCCGGTGATGGTGCCCCGGGTCGTCCAGGTGCCCGTGAGGTCCACGTAGACATTGCGCTGGAGGGTCCAGCGAAGCTGCAGGAAGGTGCTCTCCGTGGGCGTCAGGATCACGCCCCCGCTCTCCCGGCGGTAGTCGAGCTGGACCAGGAGCTGCCCCTCCGGAAAGGGCAGCCAGTCCACCCGGTAGCGCTGGGTGAGCCCGGTCTGCTGCACCGCCCGGCCCCAGTACTCCAGGTCCGCCACCAGGGTGAGGAGCGGGGTTGCCCGCCAGATCACCTCGATGCCGGACATCTGGTTCTCGGTGGCAGTCGTGGCGCCGCTCGTCTCGACCACGTCCAGGTTGTCGAGCTGCTGGTCGAGACGCACCTCCAGGTTGGAGCGCAGGGGTGCATACAGGGAGGCCAGCAGGAAGTCCCGGTCGGAGCGGCGCCCGGCCTGGGCCTCTTCCTGGTGGGAGCGGCTGGCCTGGAGGCTGAAGACCATGTCGTGGACCAGGCTGACCGAGGAGCGGGCGAAGAGGGCGTCGGTGGCGATGTAGGGGAGGTCGTCCCGGTCCTCCCGGCTGCGGCTGGCGGAGAACTCCAGGGTCACCCGCTCGTTGGGTGCCACCTCCACCGAGCCCGAATGCTGCTGCAGGTCCCGGGTAATGAGGAGCGGGTCATCGAAGCGCTCCCGGGAGGTCTTGACCGTTCCCGACAGCCACTCCAGGGGCTGCCAGGTGCTGCCCACCGTGTAGCGGTAGCTGCTCTCGTCCTTGACCCGCTGCCCGGCGTCGTCGCGCACCGTCTGCCCGCCACCCAGCTCGACGAAGAAGTCCAGGTCCTCGGCGGGACGGAGGCGGACGTTGGCATCGCCCCGCTCCTGCCGCTCGGAGGTACCGCTCACCAGGGCCCCCTGGCTGCCGAGGATGCGGATCTCCGTGACCTGGACAGCGGCGGCCGCCACGGCGTGCGCCGTGTTCACCACCTTCACGTAGCGGGAGGCCACGCCACCGGCCTGGATGACGAAGCGCAGCCGGCCAGCATCGAAGACGAAGGGCGCGGCGGCCCGGACCTGCGTCCAGGTCAGGTTGTCCGAGGAAGCGTAGACGGCCCAGTTGAACTGGGCGGCCTCCTGGGCGGTGAAGAGGGCGTCCACGTAGAGGTACACCTCGTCCACCGGCCGGGGCAGGGCGCCCTGGTCGACCCCGATGTTCCGGTTCAGCCCCCCCCCGCTGGCCACGCCCCCAATCTGGATGCCGGTGCCCGTGCCCAGGTCGCCGTCCACCAGGGACGGGTGTGTGGCGAGACTGCCCAGGGTCGGCGTGTCGTCCTCGGCGAAGAGCCCGGCGCTCACCGGCAGGGTGCCGATACCCAGGGGCGCACCCCGGTCCTGGATGGAGTACTGGGTGTGGGAGAGGTTGAAGGTCGCCGCCAGGACGCCGCCGTCGTCCTGCCAGGCCCCGGACAGGCGGAGCACGTCGTCGGTCCGGTCCTGCCGTTCCTGGAACTCGAGGTCCTCGATGGTCTCGATCGCGTGCTCGTAGAAGACCGTGACGTCCTCCAGGTCGTGCTGGACCCGGAAGATGGTGCGCAGGTCGGTGGTGTCCAGCATCCGGTCGTCGACCGCGGTTGCATACTCGGACTGAACGGTCAGGGTCGGCAGGCCACTGGGGTGATAGGAGAGGCGCCCGAAGATGTTGTCCCGCACCACCTGGTTGTCCGGGCCCGTGACGCTGAGGTCGTTGATCCGGCGCTCGACGCTGAAGTTGACATCCCACAGCCGGCTCGTGTGTACCAGGTCGAGAGAGGGCTGGTGGGAGGTCGTGGTGCTCCGGGATGATCCTCCCCCCCCTGCGAGCTGCGTGACGGCCGCCCGGCGCTGGCTGCGGTTGCTGAAACGCAGCTGCCACTCCTCGGAGAGGCTCCGGTCGAGGGACAGGTCCACCAGGGTGCCGATCTCGGTCGTCTCCTGGCCGTCGGTGCTCGTCTGTCCGGCCGTCTGGCGCACCCGGCCCCGAGCGCCCACGGCACATCCCCCCAGGAGGAGGAGGAGCGCGAGGATGCCGGCCCAGGCTGCGCCATTCCCCTTCACGGCTCCAGGAGTCCAGGCACGAGGAGACGGTCGGGAGCACCGCCGAGCTGCACGGTGGTCCGCAGGCGCAGGTGGAATCGGTCCACGGCCAGGAGGCTGCGGGCTCCCGGACAGGCAGCCCACAGCACCCGCCCCTCGGGGTCGAGCTCCAGGTCGGTGACGGGTGCCGGCACGGCGATCCAGGAGACGGGCTGGCCGGTGGCCAGGTCCACGGCCTGCAGCCGCGGCGGCCGGGCGCCGGCGACGAAGACCCGGTCGCCCCGGTCGTCGAACTGGACCGCGCTCAGGCCCTGCCCCAGGAAGATGGACTGGCGGATCTGGAGGGAGGCCGGATCCAGGATCAGGAGGCGGCCGGCGTCCCGGCAGACCACGGCCAGGTGCGCCTGATCCTCGTCCAGGGACAGGTCCACCGGCCAGCTCTCAAGCTGCACCGAGGCCAGCACCTCGGCGCCGTCGCCAGAGAGGACCAGGAGCTCGTCGGCCTCGGGAACCAGGACGTAGATCCGGTCCTGCTGGCGGGACACCGCCATCCGCCCCGGAGGTTGCAAGGTGCTCACCTCGCTCCGGGCCAGGAGGCCAGGCACGGAGACCACGGCCACCCGGCGCCGGGCGGCCAGGGCCACGGCCACGCCGTCGCCGGCGGGCAGGCGGCTCGCCCACACCGGCCGCCCCCCCCCGGGCAGGCGGCGGCGGTCGCGGATGGTGCCCCCGGACAGGTCCAGGGCCACGACCTCTTCCCGGTGTCCACGTACTGCCAGGAGCTCGTTCCGGGAGGAGCCCCGGGCCAGGCCGGTGACCGCGTCTCCAGCCAGGAGCCGGCGGTGGACGCGCAGCCGGCGCCGATCCACCACCAGGACGCCGTCGGCGTCCGGGCCCGCCGCCAGGATCATGTCGTAGGGCAGGAGCGGAGCGGCAAGGCCGATCTCCCAGCGCGGCTGGAAGGTGATCTCCTCCTCCTCCGGGGAACGGGGCGCCAGGGCCAGGAGGAGGTCCTCCCGGCCGCCGCCGGCCAGGACCAGGGGAAAGGCCAGGCGCGCCGTCTCCTGGCCGAGAAGGAGTCGGGTCCCTCCCTGGGCCGGGTCGCCCCGCCAGGCTCCGGCGAGCTGCAGGCGCAGCCCCTGGTAGCGGCCGGCCGGCACCCGACCTCGGGCACGGAAGCCCTGGGGATGATCCAGGGCGAAGCGGCCCCCCGTGACGACCAGGGCCTGCTCCCCTTCCGGCCCGACCAGAGCCACGGCACCGATCTCGATCCAGGTTCCGGTCCGGTCGGCGGCAGCCTCCAGGCGCAGCTCGACCTCCGTCTCGCCTCCTTCCCCCGGGGGGGGAGAGCTCCTCTCGCCGCCTGCCGGTGCGCTACAGGCGGCCAGACCAGCCAACAACAGGAACAGGCGGGGCAAGGGCCTCATCGGGAGTAGTTGAGCTTGTTGTAGCTCTTGGTGCCATGGCAGGTGGGCCCGCAGGTGCCGCCCGTAGCCGTCTGGCTGTAGCTGCCCAGGCCCGGGTTGCGGCCGGTTTCGATCAGGCTCGGCTGCCACGGCGACCCGTGCACGGCATGGCAGGCACTGCACGGGTACTGCTTCCTGCCCACGTGGTAGGTGTGCCCTTTCCTGAAGGCCGGCCGGTTCCAGCGGCTCAGGGCCTTGACGGAGTCGGGAGCATTCTCGTTGGCGTAGGTGTCGTAGTTGTGGCACTGGAAGCAGAGGGCATCCTGGGGCATGGTCTGCTTCTGGCTGTTGTCGGGATGCCAGGCCGCCAGCAGGGCGCGCTCGTCGCTCCCGTGGGGGCCATCCGGGGCCATCGGGTCCGAGCTGTGGTGGCAGTCGCTGCAGAGGAGCACCGTGCTGGCGTTCACGCCGTTGGCGAAGGCGCCAGCGGGGATCTTCGGATCCCGCCCGACGGCCTCGATCGGGTGATAGCTCGGGTTGTTCGGGTTGCAGCGCACCCCCAGGTCCTCGCCACTGGTCTGGGACCAGCCTGAGTGGCAGCGGAAACAGACCGCGTACTCGGGAGGGGGGGTGGCCAGGGCCTGGGTGCCGTCCCGCCAGGTGTAGTTCGGCTGCGTGCCGGCACCACCGTTGCTCACCTCCAGGTACGGGACCCCCCGGAGCGGTTCCCCGGCCTGCGGGGGCTGGGGCTGGCCCTGGCGCTCCCGGGTCGTGTGCGGATTGTGGCAGTCCGCGCACTCCACGTGCCTGCGGTTGCCCTGGTAGGCCCCAGGGTCCCCCCCCTCGTCGACGGTGTGGCGGCCGCTATAGGTGCTCACCGGGTGGGCGTAGGACCGCTGCAGCTCCCGCTGGATGTCGTCCCGGGCTGGCCCGTTGGCGTCGTGGCAGGTGAGGCACTCCGCCTCCTCGCGAACCACGTTCATCGCCGGCACCACGCCCGTGACATCCCGGGCGCCGTGGGGGTCGTGGCAGTTCAGACACTTGCCCTGGTCGCCGGACGGGCGGGCCGGAGGATCCGGGCCCGGCCACAGGAACACCGCCGAGGTGGCGTGGGCGTTGGTCGTGGCCTCTCCCTGGCCGGCGTAGACCTTGTTCGCGCCCTCGGCGGCGTGACAGGTGAAGCACAGGCCGTCGTCGTTGGCGGCGAAAAGGAGGATGGCCTGGGGTGTCAGGTCCTGTCCGTCCTCGCTGGCGTGGGCGTAGTGGCAGTGACCGCAGTCGCCACGTTCCACGTCCGGCCGCCGCTGCACGCCCCGGATCGGGTCGGCGTGGGCCGTGGCGTCGTAGGCGCCATCCCCCCCTCTCGGCAGCGCCAGGAGGGTCGCGGTCGCAAGCAAGCCAAGGACCAGGAGGACGAACGCTCTCATTGGTTATGGCATTGTTGGCAGGTGGAACGACGGCGTTGGCCATCGGCGTAGATCAGGGAGTCGGGCCGGCCACTGCCGTGGGCCTTGTGGCAGGACAGGCAGAAGACGCGGTCATCCTGGCTCGGCACCAGGTCGTCGTCGGTCTCGACCCGCGCCCGGTTGACCTGGTTCTGGGACCACCAGGTGTAGTCCGCGTGGGCCTTGCCAAAGATGGCCTCCTCCTGGGGATGGCGCAACCATGGGCGCTGGGTCCCGCCCTCCTCGCCCAGGGTCTTGCCATGGAAGTTGTCGTGGCAGGAGTTGCAGAACTCCCCCATCCCCCGGCGATCCTTCAGGTTCGACGGGATGTAGACCTGGGAGGCGTTGCTGCCGTTCGGGGTGACCGTCTGGTCCACCACCACCTCGACCTGGCCGTTGTCGCCGCTACCCGGGGGGTCGACCAGGAGGTTGCGATAGTTGGCCGAGCCATGGACGTCGTGGCAGGAGGAGCACTCGAGGATGAAGGACTCGCTGGACCCGGGCGCCCGCTGGGGCGTGGCCATGAGCAGGTCGTGGCCGTTCGGATTGGCCACCCCGAGGGTGGCCTGGAACCAGCCCCCGGCCGGGTCGCTCACGTAGCCCACGGGCTCGACGATATCCGGAGCCAGGGGGTTGCTGCCGTCGTGGCAGTGGAGGCAGAGCCGCACCTCGTCAGCCCCGCGGAGGAGGTGGTCCACGGGCTGGGACCCCCCGTCATAGCGCATGGGCTGACCATACTGGGAGTTGTGGATGGTATGGCAGTCGCTGCAGTAGAGGGTGTCCTGGCGGTGCCAGCCCGGCCCTGGGGCAGCCGTCCCGGCGGCGAAGGGGGTCCGCCTGGGCAGACGGAGCCGGCCCCCGGACGGTACTCCCTGGGGGACTGCGGCCAGAAGGGCCAGGCCGACGGCGGCGAAGGAGAGGAGCATGGCACCGCGATCTTCCCTAATCCCTACCGCAGCGGAGGCCAGATGCCGAATGATGTTCGGCCTCCGCCCTGCAGCAGGACGCCCCCGGGCCGGGACCCGGGGGCGCCCACATCAGCGCCGAGCGCGGGGGATCAGCCCTGCACGTGGCACTGGCCGCAGAGGTCCCGAACCGAGGTGCCGTCGTCGCCGTTCTCGGTCACGGTACCGGTGCCGCTCAGGAAGATCAGGCCGAAGGCGTTGGCGTTGCCGTGGGCCTTGTGGCAGGAGAAGCACGAGGGCGTGATGTCCCCGACCGAGCCGTCCCAGACACCGCTGGCGCTCATCACCTTGGTGTGGTTGGTGTGGCCCGCGAAGACGCTGAGGCTGGAGTGGCCACCGCCCACCGCGCCGATGTCGACACCGGCAACCGGGTGGCGGATGAACTCCTCGAAGCCGCTACCAGAGGGAACACCGCCGATGTTGGCATCACCCGGGGTGCCGTGGAAGTTGGTGTGGCAGCCACCGCAGAACTCGGCGTAGGCCGAGCTCGTGGTGTCAGGCTCGTTGTAGTCCACGTCGGCCCAGTCGTAGCTGGCCTCGACACGCTCGTAGACGTCCTTGGTGAGGTCGTTGGTCCCCACCGCGTAGCTGACCAGGCTGGCACCGTAGCCCAGGTTGCCCGGGTCGCCCTTCAGGTTCCGGTAGGCGTTGCCGCTCGGGTTCCAGCCGTGCTGCTGGTGGCAGTTGATGCAGCGCAGCCCGTTGCCGGTGCCGTTCTCGTCCTCCGGCTTCCAGGCCGGGTCGGAGCCGGGAGCCGTGGCCAGGGTGTCGAGGGTGTGCCCCGTGGCAGGCTGGCCGACGACGCCCTCCCGGTTCAGGAAACCGGCGAGACGGATGTCGTTGGGATCCATGCCGGTGTTGACGTCGAGGACGTCGGGGGCAACGATGTTGTTGTCGTGGCAGCTCAGGCACAGGTTGTTCGGCTCATCGCGGAGGAGGTACTCGTAGGGGCCCCCGCTGCCGACAAAGTAGAAGCCCGAGCCGTCCGGGTTGTAGCCGTGGCTCTGCTGACCGTGCATGACATGGCAGTCACTGCAGATCAGGGTCGCCCCGGTGTGGTAGTCGCCAGGGGTGAGCCCGTCGCCGCCAGGGACGCCGAGCATCACACCGAGAGTCAGGATGGCCGGTAGCATTGGTGGTCGTTCCGTCTGCGCAGATCGATCCAGGGATGGGACACGGAGCAGGGCGCTGCGCACGGGTCCTGCGCCGGTCCGAGGCCCAATCCGCCCGAAGACGGACTGGAGTTCGCTGCTTGTCAAGCAGGCGCATCTCGTGGGGGGGGGAGGATCGTTCCCGCGATGACCCGCCAAAAAGCAATAACCTCCTCAAGGTGCCCGGAAAAGGGGCAATCTGGGGAACTTTCGTGACAACATGGTTGCAATCCATTGCCCTCTCAGCGGGCACCGGACTGCCCCAGGTGGACCCGGGGTCCAAAGCCCTCGGGAACCTTGCCCCGAAGATTCTTCGCCTCTCCCCGGGGCGCGCCGGACGGGATGCGGCCCTGGATCTCCCGGAACAACTCGAAGGCCTGGACCCGCCGGCCCACCTTCTCGGCCACGTAGACCACGTTGTCCTGGGTCACGGCCAGCCCCACGGGGAAGGCGAGCTGGCCAGGATCCCGGCCGAATCCCCCGAAGTTGAAGACGAACTCGCCCTCGGAGTCGAAGACCTTGACCTCCTGGCCGACGGTGTCGGCTACGAGGACCAGGCCGGAGGGCGCCACGGCGATGTCCGCCGGGGTCTTGAAGGCAAAGCGCCCCAGCTCCCGTTCGCCCCAGCCAAAGAGGTAGCGTCGGTCCGAGGCCTGGAACACCTGGACCACCGGGATGGTCCGCCGGTCCACCACGTACAGGTAGGCACCGTCGGGGCTGTAGGCGGCACCGGCGATGGCCGTGAAGTGCCCGGGCCCGGCACCGGGTGAACCGATCTCCCAGACCATGCTGCCGCTCCGGGGGTCCAGGGCGATGAGCCGGCCGTTGCCCGCATCCCCCACCAGAATCAGTCCGTCGGGGCTGAAGTCCACCGAGGAACCGATGGGGGCCGCGCCGTTGGGCGGGAGGTCGAGGTCGCCGATCCAGTCGCCCCGGTAGTTGAAACGGCGGATGGCGTCGACCCGGCCGTAGAGGGCGTAGAGATCTCCCTTCGAGCCGATCACCAGCCCCCGGGGCTGGGGCAGGGACTGCCGGCCACCGAAGGAGAAGACCGGGAAGAGCTCCCAGTCGAAGATGCCCACCCGGTGGTTGTTGGAGTCGGCCACCCAGACCTCCCGGGCCACCGGGTCCCAGGCCACGTCGGCGATCTCGCCGAAGCGCCCCTCGAAGAGATAGCCAAAGGCGGCGGTCAGGGGCCGCACGGTCCAGACGACCTTCTTGTCGAACTCGGTCGTGAACTCCTCGGCCTCGGGCGGGGTCTCCTGGGCCCGAAGCCGGGTGCCGGCGAGGACGAGGGCCAGCCCGGCGAGGAGCGCAACCTGGAGCCGACGTCCCATGTCCCCCTCCTACTGGGTCTGGCTGTGACAGCGCAGACACAGGGGCCGCTTGGGGTCGTCCCGCAGGGCGAAGGCGAAGCTGGTGCCGTGGGGATCGTGGCAGGAGAGGCAGTCCACAGGCTCCCCTGTGTTCGGGTTCGTGGCCTTCTCGCCCATGGGGTGGGCGAAGTTGAGGTGCTCCTCGTGGCAGGCGCCGCAGGTCTCCAGGACCCCCCCCTTCAGCAGCCGCCGCTCGCCACTTGCGTGAGGCGTGTGGCAGGAAGTGCAGGCGACCCCCGGGAAGTCCAGGTGGTGCGCAGCCGACTGGTCCGCCCGCTGGCGCATCTCCTGGTGGCAGGACAGGCAGAGGGTCTTGCCAGAGCCACGCACCAGCTTCTCCTGGTCGGAGGCGTGGGGCATGTGGCAGTGGAGGCAGCGTCCCTCCTGGACCGGCTTGTGGATCGAGGCTGCGTTCTCCACCTCGGTCACGTCGCCATGGCACATCTCGCACAGCTCCGGCGGGTCGCTGAGGAGCACCCGCGGATCATCCGCCCCGGTGTCGTGGCACATGTCGCAGGACTCGTCCTCGAAGGGCGGGTGCAGGACGGCGCGGAAACCATGCTCGCTCGGGCTCGCGTGCGGCGTGTGGCAGGACAGGCAGTCCAGCTCGTCCAGGGGCAGGCCCATGTGCAGGCCGGACAGGTCCGCGTCCTCCAGGTCGTGGCAGGCCGAGCAGAGCTCGCCACCCGGAGCCACCGTGTTGCCGACGGCCTCGCCGGCGTGGGAGTCGTGACAGAACAGGCACTCCCCCATGCCGAAGGGCGCGTGCAGGTTCCACTCCCCGTCCTCGACCAGCTTCACCTTGTCCTGGTGGCAGATGCCGCACATCTCCAGGCCCTCGGCCCGGAGTCCCTTCTCCAGCTTCCCCCGGTGGGGCTCGTGGCAGCGGACGCACTCTCCAGCCCGGAAGGGTGTGTGGACGAACTCACCCTGCTGCCGCTCCCGCTGGTCCTCGTGGCAGCGGAAGCACAGCGCGGCGGTGCCCCGGACCAGGAGGCCCTTGTGGCTGCTGGCATGGGGATCGTGGCAGTCCAGGCACTTGCCCTCCTCCACCGGCTTGTGGAGGAAGGCGTCCTCGCTGGTCCGGGGTGTCACCTTGTCGGCGTGGCAACGCCCGCAGAGGTCGGCTTCCCGGGCCGGCAGCCCCAGGGCCTGCCGGCGCGACGCGGTGCCCTGCTGGCCCGGGAGCCCGGCTGCCGTCAGGACCAGGAAGAAGAGCGAGACGGTGGCGGGGAGGGTTCTCATCACCGGTCCTCCTGCTGGTGGCAGACACTGCAGTCACCCTGGCGGAAGGGCTCGTGCGTCTCCGCCTGGAGCATGGCCGAGCCGTGGCCGCCGTGCGGGGCGTGGCAGGACAGGCAGTCCATGCCCTTCCCGTCCAGGCCCAGGTGCCGGCTCCGGAAATCGTCCCCGGCCAGGTCGTGGCACTGGCTGCACAAGGCCGGCACCCGCTCCACCTGCAGGTGGGCCTGGTCGCTCTGGTGCCCGTCGTGGCACTGCAGGCACTGCCCGAGCTTCACCGGCGGGTGCACGGTGTCCTGGGCCAGGGCATCCTCGAGGATGTTGGCGTGGCAGCGCCCGCAGATTCCGCTGCCCTCCTCCCGGAGGAGGTGATCCACCATGCCCCCGTGGGGCGTGTGGCACTCCAGGCAGCGACCCTCGGCCACCGGTGCGTGGCTGGTGACGGCGGCATCCAGCTTCCGGCGGATGTCGCCGTGGCAGCGGATGCACAGCTCCCGGGGCTCCGCCGCCAGGAGTGGCTCCATCTTGGAGTTGTGGGGCACGTGGCAGGAGAGACACATCTTCCAGACCACGGGCTCGTGCTGGACGGGGCCCAGGGAGTCGGGCAGGTGGCCCTTGTGGCAGTCCAGGCAGATGGCGCCCGCGTCCTTGTCGAGGAGAGCCGCCTTGGCGCCGCCGTGGGGATCGTGGCAGGCCGTGCAGCGCCCTGACGCCACCGGCGCATGGGGCATGCCCTCCTGGAAGCTCGCGATCGCATCCTCGTGGCAGCTCCCGCAGAGCTCCGTGCCGGTGGCCAGGAGCAGCTTGCCCTTCCCCGTCCCATGGCCGCTGTGGCACATCTCGCAGCTGTCCGCCGGAGCGTGGGGCACCTCCGCGGCTGCAATGGCATCCACCTTCTCCTCGTGGCAGCGGGAGCACAGCTCGGCTCCAGGAGCCGCCAGGAGCAGGGTCTCCTCGTCGCTGCCGTGGCCGCTGTGGCAGTCCAGGCAGCGGCCCTCGGCCACGGGGACGTGGCTGCCTGGCGCCAGGCCGACGTCCTCGTGGCAGGTCCGACACACCGCCGCCACCTCGTCCCGGAGGACCGGGGCCGCCGGGCCGGCATGGGGCGAGTGGCAGCTCGTACACATGCCCTCGGCCAGACCCATGTGCTGGTTGGCCGTCTCGTCCCCGTGGAGTTCCTGGTGACAGCTCCGGCACAGCTCCTCCTCGGGCTGCCGGGGCTCCGCACTCCCGGCCTCGTGGCACTGACCGCACTCACCCTTGGCGGTCAAGGGGTGGCTCGCCTCCCGGAGCCCGCCGGCCAGGTGGGAGGATTCGTGCAGGGTGTGGCACTCGGTGCAGCGGGCGTTGTCCAGGGGCACGTCGCCGTGGGCTCCGGCCATGGCCTGGTCGTCGAGGCTGTGACAGCGGGCACAGAGAGCCGGCTCCTCCTCCCGAGGCATGCCATCCTCGGCCGCTCCGTGCGGCCGGTGACAGGCGAGGCAGTCTGCCTCGAGGCCCTCGTGCCCGGCCTCGGCCTGGACCAGATCCTGGTGACAGCTCGTGCAGGAGGCCACCGCCCGGTCGTGGGGCTCGTGGCAGGCCGAACAGCTCTGCCCTTCCCCGGGGTGAAGCCGGCTCCCCTCCGCCGCCACCTGCACGTTCTCGTGGCAGCTCGTGCACAGCTCTCCCTGGGGTGCCTTCAGCTTCAGGACACCCACCAGGCCGTGGGGCTTGTGACAGGTGGCACAACCCTCCTCGGCCGTCGCGTGCGGCCCCTCCCGGTCCAGGTAGTCCTTGTGGCAGTCCACGCAGGCTCGACCACCGCCCGGCGTGCGCTTCTGCCGGTGGACCTCGGGCTTGCTGCTGCTGCAGCCCCCCCCCAGCACCCCGGCCAGGGAGACGAGCAGGGCCGCGGTCAGGGCCAGGAAGAGCAGTCCACGACTCCGGTCCTTCATTGCCCCATCTCCAGTTGTTGCGCCAGCTCCTCCTCCTTCAGGCGGGCCTGGATGATGGCCACAGCCCGCTCGAGGTTCTCCTCGCGGATCTGCCAGGGTACCCGCTCCCGGAGCAGACCGCGCCACCGTTCCAGGGCCTCGCTGCGCAGGCGGCGGATCTCCCGGTCGATCAGCTTGTCCGCCACCTCCTCGAAGGTCCGGTCCCGGCCAGCGTGCCTGCGCAGGACCCGGATCAGGTGCCAGCCGGCCTGGGTCTGGATGGGCGCACTCACCTGCCCGAGGGGCACCTCGAAGATCACCGCGTCCAGCTCCGGCAGGATCTTCCCAGGCGTCACCCAGCCGACGTAGCCCCCCTTCTCGGCGGTGACCGCGTCGATCGAGCGCTCCCGGGCGAGCTCCGCGAAGTCCATGCCCGCCGCCAGGGCGGCGCTGATCTCCAGGGCCTCCTCCCGGGTGGGCACCAGGATGTGCTCGATCTCGGCCTCGGCGGGCACCGCCCACTTCTCCTTCTCGGCCGCGAAGATCTCCCGGGCCCGTTCCTCGCTGACCTCGATGCCCGGGAAGATGACGTCCCGCTTGAGAATCTTGACCGTCAGGTCCTCCCGGAACTCCTGGACACGCTGACCGATCTCCGGCGGACGGGGCCAGTCACCTCGGGCGGCTTCCTCGTCGAGGAGCCGCTCGTCCATCAGGCGACGGGCCGCGAACTCGGCGGCCTCCCGCACCAGGTCCGGGTCCCGGGCGGCCTCGGGGGGAATGGCCAGGCTCTCCCGGAGCTCCCCGAGGGTGACCGGCGCAACCCCCTCCGCCTCCACCAGGACGGTGTCCGCCGGCTGCTCCGAGTCCTCGGCCAGCCACTCGGGGTCCACCTCGGTGACCGTGCGCAGGCCGTACTTCTCCCGCAGGCGTTCCTCGAGGTGATCCCGCAGCTCCCGGCTGTGGTCCTGCATGAGCCAGGTCATCATCCGGGTCTCGGCCACCGCCCAGGGGGGAGGCTCCCGCTCCTCCACGGCATCGAGGCGCAGCAGCAGCCACCCCTGGGGAGCCACCAGGGGACCGCTCACCTCCCCGGGCGCGGCCTGCACCACCCATTCCCGGGGCTCCGGCGGCAGCTCGTCGTAGCGCCTGGGCGTCGCCACCCCCCCCCGCTTGGCGGAGGGCAGGGTGGAGAGATCGGCGGCGACGGACTCGAAGTCCTCCCCCGCCTGGAGGCGCCGCATGGCCTCGTCGGCCGCCTTTCGGGTCTGGGTGCCGATCTCGTGGAGCCGGTAGATCACCTGCAGTCGCTGGTGGAAGGCATCGATCTCCTCCTGGGTCACCGCCACCTGCTTCGAGGTCTCGTGCTCCAGGAAGAAGTAGCGGAGCAGGCGCTGCTCGTAGGCCGCCATCTGGGTCTGCACCTCCTCGCTCTCCGGGATGCCCTGGGCCTCGGCATCCAGGACCAGGAGCTGGAAGTCCCGGAAGCGCTGCACCAGTCCGCGCACCTCCGTGACGCTCGTCAACAGCGACAGGTGGCCCCGGTGGCGGACCTCGTAGAAGCGGAGCATCTCCTCCAGGCCGTAGCGGTGGTCGCCGATCTCCAGGAGGATCGGGTCCTGCTGGGGCGCCGCCGTGGCCGGCAGGGCAGAGAGGAGAAGGCTGGTCAGGAGGAAGCCCATGGTTCACCGAGTCGGTCCAGGCCCGCGCGCAAGGCTCGGGCCAGGTTGCGGACGGGATGGAAGGCCTGGCCGATACCGAGGATGATCTCGCCCTCGTCCCCAGAACGGTCCACGCAGCAGCTCGCCACCGTCCGGAGCGCCTCGGCGTCGAAGATCTGGAGCACCAGGGTCACCCGCGGGGGGTCGGAAGGTCCCCGGCCGGCCACGCTCTCCAGGAGCTGGCCGCGGATGAACCAGCGGGCACCCGTGGCGGCCGCCAGGCGCTGGAAGTCCTCCATGTTCATCAGGGCCAGGGAACGGATCCGCGCCCGGAGGAAGGCCCGCTGCAGGTCGCCGGGCTCCACCACCCGGACGTCGTAGCGCTCCTCCAGGAGGTGGGCCAGGAGGACACTGCCCTGGGTGCCGGAATCCGGTGCCCCAGGGGCGGAAGCGAAGGGCAGGACGGCCACCACCGGGCTGGGCCCGGGGGGGGGAGGCGCCCAGCCAGCGACGGCCGCCGCCACCAGCTCCGGCAGCTCCATGGCGAAGAGTTCCTGCAAGGACTCGGGGGCGCCCAGCCCCAGGAGGTCCACCTCCTCCGAGGCCCGGCGGCTCCAGGCCAGGGAGCCGGTCCGCCGCCCCTCCCGGTCGTAGAAGCGCAGGAGGAGGGAGAGCTCCGGCTCCGGGTCGTCCCGGGCCATGAGCAGCGTGCCCGTGACCAGGGCCGCGTCCAGCTCGGCGGCCAGGACTCGCGCCTCTTCCGGCGGCAGGGTGTCGATCACCCGGATGCGCCGGGAGCGGAGCGCTTCCTCCACCTCCCGGCCGGCCAGCACCTCGCTGCCCCGGGCGGCGAGGGCCTCCACCAGGCGCTCCCGGATCTCACCGACCAGCTCCGCCGGCGCCTCCACCCCACGGAAGGGCAGGACCGCCAGGCGCACCGGCGGAGCCCCGTCGCCGCCCGCAGTTCCTGGCGCCGCCTGGCAGGCGGCCAGGAGCAGGACCGGCAGGAGACCGGGGAGGCGCCGCATGCTCACGCTTCCAGGAGGGTCGCCAGGAGGTTCCGGACCAGGAGGGAGGTGGCCTCCGTCAGGTCCGGGCCGTCGGTGCCCAGGAGCCGATCGCCAAAGGAGACCCCGGAGATCGAGTCCGAGGCCGACCAGATGACGATGCCCGTCTCGGCGTCCACCAGGCGCAGGGTGACGCCGATCTCGGGCGCCGTCAGGGTCCCGAAGCGGCCGCGCTCGAACTGCAGGACGGTGCCCAGGAGCACGGCCTGGGCCCCGAGATCCTGGGCGATGGCGGTCAGCTCCTCGGGGGAGAGACTGCCGACATCCGCCACCTGCCGCTCCACCAGGACCTTGTTCACCTGCCACGGCTCCACCACCTCGAAGGCGCCCTGGGCGAGGATCTCGTTGACCAGGATCTGCCGGACCCATTCCCCGGCGTTGGGATCGGCGGCGAGGTTCTGCAGGGGCAGGACCGCGATCTTCTGGACCAGGGAGAAGTCCGCGAGGGGGTGGATGTAGACGGTGGCCGAGCTGCTGGCGCAGGCCGGGCCCAGGAGGAGGAGCCCGGAGGCCAGGAGCAGGTGGCGGATGCGACACATGTTGCCCTCCTCCGTCGGTCTCCTCCCGGACCTACCCTCCGGCCTCCGGAGACGTCTCCAGGAGGGCCTGGGCCGGAACATTGCCGCTGTCAGTGTAGCGGTGCAGGCTGCGCTGCGAGGCCGGCAGGTAGCCGAAGAGGAGGAAGGTGATGTAGATGGAGATGCCACCCAGGAAGAGGAGCCACATCCCCCGTTCCCCGCGCCAGCCCCGGGAGTAGCGCAGGTGCAGGTAGACGGCGTAGAAGGCCCAGGAGATCAGGGCGCTTACCTCCTTGGAATCCCAGCCCCAGTAGGTCGCCCACGCTTCCTGGGCCCAGAGCGCGCCCTGGATGAGACCGGCCGTCAGGAAGGGAAAGCCGACCAGGAAGATCCGCCAGGTGAGCTGGTCGGCGCCCTCCTCCCAGGAGTCGAACCAGGACATGCGGCCCGGCAGGGCCATGCTCACACGGGCCACGAAACCGGTGAGGGCCAGCACGCCCGGCCCGAGCAGGAGGCCCTGGAAGCCGAAGGGCACGGGGATCAGGCCGCACAGGAGGATCCACAGGAGCTGGGAGCGGGGTACCGCGTACTCCCGGTCCAGGAGGCCGCGCCAGAACTTGAGGGCGAAGTAGAGCCAGGTTGTCAGGGTGGCGATGAAGAAGGTGAAGTAGCCGAAGACATAGGCCACGATGTGGGTCGCGAACCACGGCGACTGGAGCGCTGGCGGCAGCGGCCGGCCGCTCGGATCCAGGCGCAGCGTGAAGTAGAGGGTCACGGCACCGCCCAGGAGGCAAAGGCTGACCAGGAGGTCGGCGAAGCCCTTGGAGAGCCCTCGGGCCCGGTGCAGGCCGAGGACCACGTAGAGGACCAGGAGCGCCAGGAAGCCGCTCGCGGTGCCCAGCGGGATGACCTCGTAGAGGGTCTGGGCCGGGAAGTGCCGGACCTCCTCGTAGCGGGCGAAGGCGGCGGCGCAGTTGGCCACCAGGGCGAGCACGCAGAAGGCGAGCATCGACCAGGAGGCGAAGCCAAGCACCTGGGACGGGGTCTCGGGAGCCGGCGCGGAGGCGGGCATGCCGGCACCGCCGGCGCCGGCCACGGCCACGGTCACCCGGCGCCGGGACAGGAGGGGCACGAGGAACCTGCCGACACCGGCGATCAGCCCCATGGCCGCGCCGACGCCCGCCAGGTCCATGGTCAGGGCGAGGAGGGAACGGTAGGAGAGGGCGTCCATGGCTTCAGGTGGTGCGACGGAGGACCAGGGGCTTGATGATGAAGGCGACCACGGTGCCGGCCATGATCATCCACATGCCCAGGAGCACCAGCTCGATGCCCGGGTCGTAGACCACGCCGATGCCGGAGTAGTCGGGCCTCCGGGGGTCGGCGTTCGTCTGGAAGAAGCGGAAGCCGTCGAAGGTGAAGTAGTCGTTCACCCGGACCTCGCCGGTGGCGGCCGTGAGCACACCCCCGCCGTCCTCCCCGGCCGGGCGTAGCACCGACAGCCGGGAGCGCCACTCCAGTGGCATGTCGTCCCGGTCCTCCCGGAAGCGAACCAGGAGGGTGCGCTGGGCGCCGGCCGGACCGGGGTAGTGGAGGAGGTGCCACGCGCCCTGGCCGGCGGCGGAGAGAACGAACTCCTCGCTGCCGTCAGGCGACGCGGCCCGGAGGCGCACCGCCCCCGGCGTGCCGTCGAAGAAGTCGCTGCCGGCCACCGGTTCGATGATCTCGCCCTCGATCGCCCGGCGCAGGACCGTGCCCGGGGTGGCCCGCCAGCCGGCGACCAGCTCCACGG